>CAMNMM010000001.1:0-19393 GCA_946544655.1 uncultured Caryophanales bacterium
TGTGACAAGTATGGTGGTTTGTACCAGTGGGCTGAAATGATGCAGTTGCCGAGCCGTTGCAATACAGAAAGTTGCTATAAAAAAATCAGACGAGATCATCAAGGAATTTGTCCTGAAGGATGGCGCTTGTTTACTTGGGATGATTATGAAATAATAAGAGATTATAATGACAAATATGGTGATGGGATAGTAGGCCTACGTTCACAATGCTTCCAAGGAAAAAATACAAGTGGATTCTCCTTAATCGGAGGTGGTCTGAGAACTGAAGATGGTGTGTTTGAGGAACTAAACACATTTGCTACTTGGTTCCGTCCTGAGGAATATATGGATGATAAAGAAGTTAGGGCTCATCATACGATTATTTCGAGTCTTGTGGATGATCCTGTTAAACAAAATGGCCGTGAACTGAAGGTTAAAGGTTTTTCTGTTCGCTGTACAAAAATAGAATAGAGTCCTTATAAATATAGGGCGGATTGAATCCGCCTTTCTTGCGTTTTTCCGACATGGTGTCGGAATTTCCCTCAAAAAGTTTAATTAAAAATCGGTGTATGGATATACACCAAAGGCAATCCTTATGTCAAAAATGAACAACAACTCCCGTAAAAACTCCAAATCCTCTAAAAAAACGACAAAAAAGGCAATTCGTTCAAAATCAAGTTCTAAGAAGAATTTCAAGATTGAAAATCTCGAACCGAGATTGATGATGGATGCTTCGGCGGGATTTGATGTCGAAAAAATTGATGATAATGTTTATTCTAGTCAGTTTGAAGCGATTGCGGCTACAATTAGTACAAACGCTTCGTCTGTAATCAGTTCTTTTAGTGAATTTGATGTAACTGATGTTGGAGTGCCTAAAAAATTTAATCCTCCCATCCAACTTTTTTGTGAAGCTATTGATGATTTTGAAGTTTCCATTACAAATCAAGTAAAGGGTGCTCTTAATGGAGCTTTGCAATATTCCAAAACAAAAATTTCAGAACAAAATATAACCAATATTTCCTTATCTGAGTTTGTTGTTTTCGCTAATGAATATGTACAAAGTGAGTCCGGTAAGGATTATAAGGATATTGGTTTTGCCGTTGATGGAGAAAATGAAAGCAAGTTAATTGTAAATGTTAAGCTTTCTAATACAACGGATGTTAACGGTATCGAATTCAATTTGGGTGATATTGCTAAAATCAATGCGGCTGGTAGCCGTAATTTGTCTTCGTCTCTTGAATTCCAGGTTGCAATTGATCTAGATAAAAATTCTGATGGAAATTATCTTGAAAGTTTTGAAGACTTCAGTGTCGGAGATGTTGTTGTAAAGAAACTCAATGCTGTTGTAAAAGATTTTGGCGGTAGTGCCGAATTTATGGGTCTCACAATTCAAGAACAAGCGAATTCCGACGAAACGAGTAATGACCTTGTTTTGTCCTTTGATGACTCCGCAGAGACATCGAAGGTGACAGCTTCCGCCGATTTGGAATTTGCGCTTGCTGGAGCTGAAAGTTTGCCGTTCTCGTTTGCAGAAGGGCAAATTATGAAGGTCTCGTTAATTAATGGTAAATTTGTCGCCAACGTTCCGACGATCCAGATGAAAGAAGGCTTCTTGCTTTCTCCAAAAGTATCCGCATTGATTCCTGAAGATTCTTTTGTGAATGGCTTGAGTCTGAAAATTGATGGCAAGGATGCATCTGTAGCAGAAGCTGCTAGTAGCTTCAACGAACTCATGGGAAAATCCATGATTGCGTTGAAGGGTGCTGTCAAAAAAGAAACGATTGGTATGGGTGATGAAATTCGTACCGTTTTTAAATTAGATGCCACCGCCTTGCATGATAGCCTAAAAATTGTTGCCGGTGAAATGTACTTTAAAGAAATTGCGGTTTCGGGGAAAAATGGTGCGAGTCTTGTTGATGAAAGTATCGAATTAGCTCAGGGTACAAGTAAGGTTATTGTAACATTTACTCAATCAGCAGCATCTTTGAATGGGTTAAGAATATATTCGTTTGATCAAAATAATCTCAAAGCACAGTTGTCTTTGGGGGTTGAACTGACAATTGATATTGATGCCGAAGGAAAAGTTTCCTTTACTGGTGCTGATATTTGCAAGTTTAATTTGGATGCTTATGGAATCGAAATTCCAAATGATCAGGGTTATCCAATTAATGGAAATAAAAATGAATTGCATATTTCTAAAGAAAATGATAAGCTTGTAGGGGCGCTTAAGCTAGGTGAAAACCTTACGATGGATTCCGTATTCAAGGGCTTTTCTGCGGCGGATCTTCCTGTTTTTGAACGCTTAAGAATTCCTGTAGGCTCGAAGGAATTTACTGTCGCTGATGTTGCTTCTAAGATGGATGTGCTATGGAATTTTATTCCAGGAGCAATAAACGCAAATTTGACAGAAAATTCGTTGGACATATCGGGCTTTGCATCGTCTCTCAATTCTGCTTTAGCTGTAGATTATGCGGGCCTGGAAAAGGTCTTTAGCGCTGTTGAACTTGATGGTTCTGATTCGGCTTTGAATCTTGTTGATGGTGAAAATAATCTTGCCTTAAAGATTGTACTCAATTCGGGAATTCTAGAAAAACTTGATTTGGATCTTTTTGATTTAAATGATATCAAAATGGATACCAGCTTTGTTGTCAATGTCGTTTTGTCGAAGAAAAATGGTGTAGTCTCTTTTGCAAAAGTGTCTTTGCAAAGACTTGACATGGTGGTAAAAAATCAGAGTGTAAATGCTGCGTTGTTTAATGGCGTGGATGCTGAATTAAAAGATGGAAAGTTTAATTTTGATGTTTCCGTAGTTAATGAAAAAAATCGCTTGAAGGTCGAAAAGTGTATTGCAGAACTTGATTATTCTGAAATTACATTTAAATCGGGATCTTCGAATCTTTTGCATACTGGGAAGGGTAATTTCTCGTATTCTTATATTAACAGTGAATGGAATTTGCCAAGTGATGTTGTTGGTGTGATTACACACTTGGAAGAAAATTCTTTTTCCGTTGCTAATGTAATTGAAAATGCTGAAAAAGCGCCATTCTTTGAAGAAACCCTTGTTTCGAATATTGCGTCTAAGGTTGATGAATTTAGAAACGTCATTTCGTTTGCTCTTCTTGGACAAATTCAAGAGACCGGTGAATCAATGGGAATATCGTATTATATCGATATTTCAGCTTTGAAAAGTAAAATCAATGATAGTGTAGATTCTTCGTTGAAGGCCAAATTCAAATCTGTAAAAATTGAATTCGAAAATTCGGGAGTAGAGGCGTTCGATATTTTTGATGAAGAAGACCCCGAAGACTACAGTATAGTTGGGTTGTCAAACGGTCCTAATTCCATTAAAGTAACATTTGAACTGTCGCAAGAAGTTTTGAGAACTCTTCGTGTTTATAGTACCGTTTTTTCTGCAGTGACTCTTGATACCGAAGTGTGTGTAAAGTTTGATGTTAATGTCGGTGATGGTGAAGGCAACTATATTAGCGATTATTCTTTGAAAACATTTAGGCTTACTGTAAAGGATTCTAATCCTACTGCTGATAAGTCAATAACGATTGATTCAACTGATGGTCTTGTAGTTTCGTATGATGGATCTTGGAGCGAGAGCGGCGTTATCTTTAATGCTCCAAAAATTTCTTTTGATTCCGCTGAAGATAAATTGGCAGAAAACTCGTATTCTGACTTGAAATTTGATGATGGCTATGGAAACGCTGTTGATGCGGTTAAATTTCTTGAACCGGTTTCTGATTTGTGGAATAAATATGTCTTCAGTGCTTTGATGTCTACCGTTAAATGGAGTAAAGGAAAGACGTGTGTTGTTGATACTGGAACATTGAAAACATCATTAGAAAAAATTTTGAGTAAATACAAAGTCAGTGCTTCAACATGGTTTTCTTCCGTAAAGATTGTCAAGGCAAATTCAAAGTTGTTTGGTTCTGAATCAAATGGATTTGATATTTGTGGCGGAACTTCTGATAGTGTTGCAAAACTGACGGATAATGTTTATTTTATTGTATTTACATTCAATACAGCGAAATTGAATGAATTGGAATTATTTTCTCAATCTTTAAAAAATCTTGATGTTGATATTTCGGTAGCTTTGAAAATAACATTGTCGGCTGGTGAAAAAGCTCTTGGTTGTGAATCTACGTTGGAATCTGTGCTTTATGATGTAGATTTGAAAAATGTAATTCCCGAAAAATACGACCCTGAGAATGAAAAGCACACGAATGTTGGTTTGACTGGTAACGTTCAGATTCTTTGGGATGGTAATGATTGGCGTATCGAAAAGCCTGATTTTGTCTTAGATGGTGGCGTTTCTCTTAAAAATGAGCTGTCTAAGCTTGGTAATGTGGAAATTGCGGCATTGCATGATAAAAAGCTGAATATTGGTTCTAAAGAGCGCGATATTTCTGATGTTACTGAACAAGCTGAAGAATGTTGGAATTGCTTAATGGAGGTTCTGTATTCGAAGCTTGCTGAAAAGAAACAACTGATTACTACGGATGCCGGTATAAAAGAAATTACTGCTGCTTATAAAACTGCCTTGGCTGCTCGAATAAATGATACAAGTGAGCGATTGTTTAATGATGATATTGTCGTTACAAATGATGGTGGAAAGTATACAGCTACCTTTGCTTTGAAATCGAGCTCTATCAAAGCGTTGGGAATTGGTGGCGTAGATGTTGGCGATGTGTCTAATGTTACTTGTAAATTAACGTTAAGTGTTGATACAAGTATTGAAAAGAATGCTGTTGTCGATACGGGTATTAAAAAAGATGTTGTTGTCTTTAGTAAGGCAACATTTGATGAATTTTACTTGGAATTGACAAAAACATTCACGGAAACTCTATCTATTGAGGTTGTAAAAGACAAATATAATGCTGAACTGAGTGACGCTACGTTCATATTGTCGGTGACTATGAATGGAACTGATCAGACTCCTGAGATTGATTGTAGTTTGTCATGTACATCGTATGATTTAAAGAAAAATGATTCTACTAGCGTTTATTTGTTTGCAAATGCAGGAACATTTGCTTTTGTTGATGGCTCTTGGCAACATCCTTCTGACTTGAAGAAATATCTTGCTATTGCAGATTCTGATCAATACTCTTTGAAAAAACAGATTAATTTAGCTGACAATTATCAATTGCCGTATGTTGGGGATTCCTTAAAGATTGGTGGAAGTTCTTGTCGCGTAACTGAGATTATTGAAAAGGCTGATGAAATTAGAACGAAAATACTGCTGGCTATCCAAAATGAATTAAATCAAAATAAATCTGAAATAGATTTGTCAAAAGTTAAGAGCTTACTTGGCAATGTCAGTGGTTTTTGGTCTTCTATAAAATTAAATGAAGAGGATCTTTTGAATGCGACTGGTACTCAAGAGATTGAAGATGTATTGACTCTTGAGTTTACCCCTAAAATTGATGATTGTACGGTGGTGTTGGGTGCTGCAGATGTAACTACGGCAATAAATGCCAGAATCGCAATTGAAGTAAAGATTAATAAAAGTGAAAAGTTTTTGAATTCGACTTTGAAGGCGTTTACGTTTGATTTACCTGGGATAACTTCTGCGAATACATATGAATCTTCGTCTATTGTAAAAGAAGGCGAAAATTTGAATGTTTCCATAACGGAAAAAGGTGTTTTAGCCAATATTGATATAGATAATTATTTTGAAGAATATTATCTTGGAATGGATAATGATTTTGGATTCTTTGATAATTTGAAAATTCCATTGCTAGAAGATTTAAGTTTCTCTGTAGGAAATAACTCATATAAGATTACAGATGTCCTTAATATAGTTGATAATTATAACAGAGTTGTACAATATATAACCGATGAATCTATTGAACTTGAAGATGGTAAACAGGGTTCAATTAATTTGGCAACTCTGAAAAGTATGATAAATGAAATTGTGAATGATAAGATTCCCTTAGGAAATGTCGCTATATATGAAAAATCGCTTACATACTTATTTGATCCTTTCGAAAAAGGTAAATTTATAGATTTAAAACAATCTAATGTGAATTCAGTTCTGCTAAACGAAGGTGAAAATGTATTGGTTTTTAAGATATCACCAGATTCGCTTAAATATACGAAAAATATTAATTTAGGTTTGGTTAATATTGATAATTTAAGTGTTGGATTTGATGCTTATGTCAAAGTTGCTTTTTATGTGTATGATGGTTTTATAATAGGGGAAGATTGTTATCTTGATAGCTTAGATTTGAATTTGTCTGTTGGTGTTAACAAGATTAATCTTGGTTTGTTTGATGTTGAATTACCTGATGGACAATTAAGTTTTAAGGTTGGTATAAATCCTAATGCTGATCTTGAGCATGTAGAAAATCTTATTACTGAAAAATCGATTAATTTGGAATATAGCGACGTTATTGTTGCTGGTTACAAATTGCCTTCTTTGGGATCGGGGAATACTAAAGAATCCCTTTCATACAATTTTGATACTGGTGAATGGACTCTTCCTGAATCGATTCGAAAGTTTGCCTCATTCTCTAGCGATAATCTTATAACCAAAGTTCATACGGTGTTGGATACAACGCAGTCTGCGTTGCGTAATCTTGTAGAAAGCAAGACAAAACTTGATTTCCTTGATGGCTCTATTGAAAAGGTTGTTGATGTTGTTGATAAGGTTGAAAAAGTTGTTTATGGTGATGGTGAGAGTGGAAAAAGAGCCAATGAACTTTATGGCCTTTGTAAAGAGGTGAACGGACAGTATCAAGCCAATTTTGGTGATGTTCAGGGATTTGTTGATAAATTTAATGAATCGTGGTGCTATTTCGTTCTTGAAAAGAATCCATTGACTTATAAAGAATTGAATAAAATTTGTGCTGTGCAATATTATTATTTGGACAAAAATAATAATAAAGAAACTCTATATGAAGACGGTGTTGCTAAAGAAAATGGTATTTCATCTGTTCAATTTACATTTAAATTAGGCTTTGAGTTAGGACACGATTTTGGCCTTAATTTTGCTAAATCACTTGGTGAACAATTGGCGAATATATCGACATGTGGTAGTATTCATGTCGGTGCCGATGCTAAGATGAATTTTACTTTGAAAATTGATTTTGAATCGCAGAAGAATATAACAGATGATTCATCTTTGTCTGATTTAGGCTTTGACGATTTGAAGAATGAAAAAGGAGATAAAATCAATGTAACAGCAAATGATCAGTATATCACTTATGAAACCGGCCTTACACGTTCGTTTGATGAAGATTTGTATATCAAAATTGTTAAGGAAAATAAAAGTGAATGGACAACGTTTGTTGTTGGTAATTCGAAAATTTTAGGTGAAACAGATTGGGCTTCCCAGCCTACTTCATCGGGTGTCGATATCAATTATATTTTATCGACAAGACAAATCTATGTTACTGCAAATGAAAAATTTAACATAGAAAATGCCGCTTCGACTGGCTCGTCAACGGTTAATGTGAAAAAGACATCTTCTGGTGGAGACTCCTTTGCCGAACTGAAACTCACTGGTGCCAATCTTCAGACTGTGTTTGATGTAGATTGCGATAGTTCAGAGTGGAATTTAAAAATTATTGAAGATTGTAAAGAAATATACAATGCGGATGGAACTCTAAAAGCTGATTTGGATATTAATAATACAATCTCTATTAAGAATGATGATATTCAAAGCCTTTATAATGATAAACTTATTTTAGCGAAGAAATTGAAAGAACGCATTAATGAATATCTTAGCTTGCAGGCGGATGATGATGACGGAAATGTTACATTGTCCAATGGTACTACTAAGATTTTATTGTCTGATAAAGTTAAAAATGGCCGTTCTATCATGAATACATACGGCTTGTATGTGGTTGATGTTGATGAAGATAATCACAAAGTTATTTTTGGATGTGATTCTAGATTAATTCAATCGGGTGAAGAAAAACAATATTTGTTGTGTAGAGCAAAGCAAATAGATGCCAAAAAAGTTGACCATGTTACCTATATGCGCATTTCTGGCGAAATAAATCCGTCAATGAATACGGCTGGCATGAAGGGGGCGCTTGTTTACGAAACAGAAAAAGATACTGATAGCAATGTTGTGAATATATACTATGTCAGTTTTGATAGAAGTAAAAAATATAATGATGAGGGAATTAAGTCATTAAATAATAACTTAGATTCTTCTTTAAAGGATAAGATTGAATTTAAGAAAGTTAATGATGAAGATGAATCAATTGTTAACATAGTCAGTAAAAATGAGTCTCTGAATCAGTATATCGTAAAATATACAGATTCTATCCTTAAAATGAAAATCGGTACAAGGGAAGTCCTTGTTGATGTTGAAAAATGTTTGACGGTTGAAAATCTTGCCGAAACGATTTATAAAACGATAAAATCTTATAAAAATCTTTCTACGGATATCTCATCTGTAAGTGTTATTGATGGAAAAATTGTATTTACTGCGGAAGATAAAAGAAGTAATTTAAGCGACTCTTTGAATAGTATCACTATTGATGTTTATGAAGATAATAAAGATAGTTCTCCTACTATAGAATCGCTCAAAAGTGAGACTGGTGATTTTTGGATTGTTGATGAAGATAAACCGATTGATTTCCAAAATTGCATAACAAATGCATTGAAAGGTAAGTCATCTTTAAAAGATGTAAAGATTTCTGAACTTCTTGATGAAATTAATAATGACAGCAATTTTAGTGGTTATGTCATTAAGCTTGTCAATGACCATTTTGAAATTATAGGATCTGATAAAGATGTTTTGTTTACATTGAATTCTATTGGAACAAGCAAGGTTCTTGAATGGCTTGGCTTTACATCGGGTCAGGAATCTAAACTTGTCAATAAAGAAATGAAAATTGTCGGATCGTCCGTGATTAGTTTTGATTGGGCGAAGGCTACAAGTCTTGAAAAAATTGAACTTACAGCTAACTTGTCTCTTAAAATGGGACATTCAATTGCTCTTAAGAAAGTTTCTAATTCTAAAGATGATCGCATAACACTTTACATTGACAACGACAATGATACGAATGATTTCAAGGTAGATGGATTTATCGATGTTGATGGTAAGTTTTGCAGGATTCTCAATGTTGAAAAGATTGTTGATGCTAATGGAAATGCGAAAATAAAATCTATTGATGTTTCTCTAAATCCTATTAATGATGAAAGTAACATCGCTAATGCTTTGAAGTTGGCAACCTGGAAGAATGCTAAATATGTGGCAAGCGCCTCTGCTTCTGTTGGTTTCTTGGGCGTAGATATTATTGCAAATGGCGATGCAGGTTTGGTTGCTGAATTTGGTCTTGAAAAGGCTGATAATCCTGAGAAAGCGAGTGTTTTCGGGTATAATGTTACAACAAAATTAGATTTTGATTCTGATTATTTAAATAAATTCTCGTTACAATCTTATGCTGATGTGTTTGGTGATAGTGTTTATTTGGGTGATGCTAAAATTGGTATTGAAGCAAAAGAAGATGATATTGAAAATGAAAAGCAAATTCGTTATAAAGTTGTAAGTGAATTTAATACTAGTAGTGAAGCTTGGAAGAATATTGTTGATAAATTTAAAGATTTTTCGATTGAAAAACTTTATGCTGTTCTTGAAACATTATTACAGCGTCTTGACGATATTACTCAAAATTCGGATGTTAAGATTCCTGTTATTAATAAATCCGTAAGAGATTTGGTAAATGTCGCCAATGATTTGCGTGATATAATTGCAAGATTGCGTGCCGAAAAGGTGACGACTATTCAAAAGTTCGGTGATCTTTTAAACACATATCTTGAAGAATTCCATCTTACATCGCATACGCCGAATGAAAAACTTTTCAAATTAGAACCTGATATAGAAGGAACAGAATTTAAAGGTCTGAAACTTACATTTAATATTCAAAAGAATTTCTCGACACGTCACAGATTTAGTTTTGGTACAGGAACAAGTGGTGTTCATGGTAATATAGACTTGGATGTTTCTGGTGATTTCTGGTTTGCACTGTCTGCAAAACTTGATATTAGTGAACTTGATTTGATGCTAAACAATGATGGCTTGATGTTTGGCGCAGATATTGGCATTGCTGGCGATAAACTTCGCTTTGATTTGGGCATTAACGCTGGGGATGGTAAGGAAAATCTCCTTAGCAACTTGATTTCTGTGGGCTCTGATAAAAATGAAGCTTTTATTTATGGTAAGGTGGGTTTTGCTGGATCGTATGGCAAAACTGGTGTTGGATTGTCTAAATTTGATGATAGCTCATTCGAATATATTCTTCCTGTTGCCATTTTTGGTAAGCTCCCTGTTTATGCTTGCAATATGTCGCTTGGCGATGTGTATATTGGCAAATGCGTGAACGGCAATGTTGCGTTCAAGAATTGTAAAGATTATGCAACTGCAAAGAAAGCCGTTGAAGATGAGATGAAGGCATACTTGGATGTACACAATTCAAATAAGAGTAATAAGCTTTATGTTCTTTCTGGTAGCGGTTCTTCAGATTCTTTCGATATAGATATAAAAACAGGAACCGAAGAAAATCTGAGTGAATTGAATGATAAGTTTATTGTTGATTTCTCGGATGCTTATCAAAAGATTTCGGATCTTGCAGATTTTGCCAACATGGATTGGTTTAGCAAGATTAAACTTGCTGTTGCTGGTTTGAACAACCTGTTTGAAATGCTTGAAAGTAGCATGAACAGCAATATGGGTAGCAAGCTCAAGTCTGTGCCCGTAGTGGGTTCTGCGTTAAGTACAGGTGTTGATTTCTTGAGTGTGTTGAGAGACAACATCTTGGATCCATTCTCGAAGTTTGTCTATGAATCTACAGGTCTTACGGCTGAAATGGTTGCTAAGAAGATGAACTCGTTATTGAGTGGTTATTTGCTTAATGTCAATATTGATACTGATGATGACTACTACTTTAATTGGGGTCAGATGGACAAATCATGGACTCAGTCTGGTGAAAATGGCAAGGGTGCATGGTATCGTAGTGATAACAAGTCGGCGGAATGGTTCTTTAATTTAGGCGGAACATACGATTATGGTAAATCGATTGACTTTGATTTAGGATTCCCTGGACTTGGGCTTAAGTCGAATGCTGGATTGGATCTTTCGCTTACATGGGCGCTTGAATTTGGCTTTGGTATATCGCAAGAAAAGGGATTCTACTTTATCTTTGGCGATGGTGATGAACTTTCTGTTAAAGCCAATGCTTCTTTGAATGGTGATATTGAAGGGGCTTTAGCAGGTCTTGGACTTAAGCTGGATGTGAAACCAGAAAATAATCATTGTGCTGAAATTAAACTTGGATTTGGTGTCGATTTGAATGAATCCAAGAATCTAGAATATGAAGCTGCTTCTGGGATTAATCCTAATTTAAAGGGAGATAATCCCGATGGCTTAACTGCGGATGAAATAAAGGAACGTATTGATAAAAAACAACTTTCTAATAAGAAGTATGGTATCGTTGAACTTTCGAGTGCCTTTGCAAAGCCTGAATTTGATTTCAGTGCTAGTGTAAATATTGTTGCTGGCATGACTGTTGGTGTTACGAAGGATTTGGATAGAAATACACCGAAGTTCCCGAATATTACTGGTCGTTTTGATTTTAATTGGGAAGCTGGCGCCGGAGTTAAAAAGCTTGGATTCTATGAAATCAAGCTTGACATGGGCTCCTTTATCGGAGGCGTGCTTGGACCGATTATCTCCAAGATTCAAAAGGTGATTGAACCGCTTGAACCGCTCATCGACTTCTTGACGACTCCGTTCCCTGTGCTTAAGGATTTGGGTATCAAAATTACTCCGCTTGACTTGGCCAAGAAGTATAGTAATGGTAAGTTTGATGACTCGATGGTTTATGCCATCAAGGATTTGATTGCTATTTCTAAGACGATTTCTGCCGTTAAGGGTAGTGGATTGTCGATTTCGATTGGTGATTTTGAGTTGGTAAACGGCTCTGATTCTAATGAGGATAGAAAAGCTCAATCTTTCCTTCAAGGTAAATCGTCAACCTCCTCGTTTATAGGGAAAGATGATGATTTTGATAAAAACGTAATGAAATACGCCAAGGGGTTGGATAACGATAAAATCAAAGGTGATGCTAATAATGCTTTGAAGAAGCAAGGCCTCAATATGGATGATAAAGGAGGCTGGTATTTTGTTTGGAATGATCCATCGAAAATCTTCAAACTCTTGCTTGGCGAAGATATTGACCTTGTCAAGTACACCATGCCAAAGCTTAGCTTTGATTTTGACTGGAGTACTTTTGTCCGCATTTGGGGCCCGCTTGGTGCACGTATTGGCGTGAATTTCAATGCGTCTATCCAACTTTCCTTTGGTTATGATACTCTTGGAATACGCCAGTGGGTCAAGAGCGATTACAAGGATTATGGTCGCTTAGTTAATGGATTCTATGTTGGTGATTTGGATCTCAGTGGTACTGATATCAATGAACTATCGTTCTACGGTGGTCTTAATGCATCCGCTGAATTGAATGCTGGTATTTCTGCTGGTGTCGGAGGCGGTGTTGGCATTAATGTTGGCTTTAACCTTTATGATCCGAATAAGGATGGCAAGGTCCGTTTGAGCGAAATGACGCAAATCATCAAACGCGATGGCTTGTTCGGTATGTTTGACGTAAATGGTAAGATTACGGCCAAACTCTATGCATACGTTAAATTGCTCTTCTACAAAAAGAAGTGGAATATTACTGGTGATATTACGCTGTTTGAGTTTAGCTACGAACATAAAACAGCTCCGGTAATGGCTTCGAAGAACGATAATGGTGACGTTGTCGGCCATGTTGGTCCGAATGCTGGAGACCGTATTTCTACAGATAAGAATAACCCGTCGCTCAATGATGGCGATGAAATTATTTCTCTCACTATAGAGGACAGGAAAGTTTCTTGGAATGGTGATTCGGCTACTGTTGACGAAGGTAAGAAACTTATTATTGATGGCGGTGCCGGCGTTGATAAGATTACCGTGACCGGAAACGCTCAATGTGATATCGAAATCATGGGTGGTGATGGCGATGATGAAATTGACCTTTCTGGATTAACTGTTGAAGACGGATACGCTGTCATCATTTGGGGTGGTTCTGGAAATGATAAAATTCTTGGTGCGAAGGGACTGAATATTATCTTTGGCGATACAGGCGTTGCCCGTATTGAAGATGACAGAGAAAATAAAGATAATCCGGATGATGTGAAAATAACTAACCGTAAGTTTGTTGTCGATGCCGATGTTGTCGCCGATGGTGCAGGAGATGATATTATTATTGGCAATAATGATCCTGCAACAACTCGAAATATTATTGCCGGTGGTGCTGGTAGCGATAAGATTTATGGTGGTGTAGGTGAAGATATCATCTTCGGTGATGGTGGAAAGGTTGAATTTGAAATCATAAATGAAGCTGAGAAAATTTATAATGTCTCAGATGATCAAGCTAAACAAAAAGAATATAAGGAACGAGCGACATCAAAAGAATATTCGTTCGTTGCAGGTAGGCCTGTTGATGGTGAAACTGTAAAAATTTCTCGTACTGATATCAGCGCTGATGGCGGTAACGATGTAATTCTCGGTGGTGCAGGCGATGACTACATTTATGGCGGTGCTGGCAATGACCATGTTGATGGGGGCGCTGGTGAAGACCGTATTTATGGTGAACGCGGCCACGATATTATGCTTGGTGGTTCTGATAAGGATTATATCTATGGTGGCTCCGGCCATGATATCATCTTTGGTGATAAACTTGAATCTAATGTTGATATTGTTGGTGATCTGTTATTTGATAAGAAGTTCTTCAGTAAAGAATTTATAGAGGCTCAATTTGCGGCTGATACCATAATTTCAAAATCGGAATTCGAATTTAGTACTAAAAATAATAATGGTGATACAGTATCGGTATCTGTTGATTCGAACGGTAGTGCTGGTGTTGACCATATCTATGGTGAAGAAGGTGATGACCTGATCTTTGGCGATAATGGCGTAGAACAACCAGATGGTTCCGATAATGGTCAAGGCGATACTATAGAAGGTGGTATCGGTAACGATATCATTGATGGTAACGGTGGTAATGATACCATTAGTGGCGGCATTGATAACGATATTATCTATGGTGGCTCTGGTAACGATACCATTGATGGCGGTGCCGGTAATGACAGCTTGTATGGCGATAATGGTATTCGCGATTACGAAGTTGATGAAAAGGATGCTTTCGAAGGTAAGCAGATTACATTTGGAGAAAACCTTGGATTAAGCCTAAACCGTGAGCAAACCAGTAAAATCTATAAGAAAGCGGTAAGTAACGAAAGTATTAAGGGCGGCAACGACAAAATCATGACCGGTCCTGGTATGGATTTTGTTGATGGTCAGGGTGGTAGTGACCAGATTATTGTGAATTTGATGGGCGAGAGCGAAATGAACTATGCCAATATCACAGATTCTGGTACTGATAAATTCGATACGGATACGCTTACTATTGAAGGTACTGAATATAATGATCGCTTGCTCATGCGCATGAATAAGGAAGAAACGCAAGAGGATGGCGAAACTGTAAATGGTACGCTTGGATTTGTGGCTTTGCTGCCTGAAAAGAGTTTGACTCCGGAAGATGTTGTTAATGAAAATATTGAACGAGTCAACTTTACAAGAGGCATTGACGTTGTTAATCTGAATGGTAATGGAGGTGATGACAGAATTACTATCGATGGTACAGCAAAGATAACGAATGTTGATGGTGGTGCTGGTAATGATTCCTTCCAAATTGGCCAACTCTATAATTCTGATCGAGTCTCTGGTGGAAACCAAGGAATCGTTAAGGATGATGAATTCCATACTGTCCAAGAAATAAAAGATGATAAGTATTTGAGCGATGGTGTTACTAAGGGTACGACGCTGAATGTAGAAGGTGGTGTTGGCTCAGATGACTTTACCTTGTTACATAATGTCGGTACTTTAAGTATGGCTGGTGGCCGAGGTAACGATGCCTTCTCTATTTACAATTACCGTGAAAGTATTGCTAACCCTGATTGGACAGAAGGTTCTACTGAAGAGCCGTTTATCGATCAGCCTGTTGAAAGCGGTGCGATGTCGATCGATGGCGGTGCTGGATGTGATACTTTAAATGTTGTTGGATCTGTTGGTGATGATACTGTTATAATCACCAAAGATGGCATGCTTAGTGATTCTGTTGGTGTCAAGGTGGCTGGTGTTGAAACAACCAATTTCGATGCTGGTGCTGGCGACGACTTTTTCCATGTTCTTGGAAACAAGAAGGGCGAAACAACAAATATTAATGGTGGCTTCGGTAACGATACAGTTTCTGTTGGCGGTTTGGATAAGGGTAAGGAACTCTGCAGTTCTGAAACTAATGGACAGACGAATTCTATTACCTATGAAATCCTTTCAAAAGAAAGTGATGACCTTAAAACTCTTAGTGACGAAGATCGTGACAGCATAAGTGACCTTGTTGTAAATCAAAAAGGTGTCGTTCGCAGTGATGATTTTGTTGTGATGGATACGAGCTCACAACCTGTGGTGTTCTATTCGTTGAATAAAGATTACATTAATTTATCGAATGTAACTGTTGCGGAAGATGGTGCATGTGATTTCTACGTTGGATATGCAGGCGATGTCAAGAATGGTACTATAAATGTTGTGCTTAGTGTGCCTATGCTTTCTTCTACGGCTTTACAACATGGCGATAGAGGTATCGTTATCAGTAAGTATGTTACGAAGAAAGAAGGAGACAAAGACGTAGAAGTCTTGGATGGTTACTCAGATACCGTTACCTTGTCGTTTGGCGGAAGTAAGAAAATAGAAAAGATTTCTGTCAAGGCTCTTTCGGATAACTTGCTTGAAGAATTGAGCTCATATTCTATTGCTGCAAAGTGTGATTGGACTTATGCTGGCAAAACAGAAAATCTTGATCGTTCTGTTAAAGTTATTTCTGTGAATGTTCAGGATGATGGAGTTCAGTCTGGTGATGATGAATATAAGAATCTTTTGACTCATTCGGATGAATTTAGGGTTTCTTCAAATTCGATTTACTTAGGTGAGTTTGCCAAGGACTTCAGTGGTGAAGTTTCTGTTTATGTCAAGAACAAAGATGTAAAACTTGATGATCCTAAATCATGTATTGATTTTAGTACAGGTATATTGACTCTGCCAAGCTTAGAAGGCTTTGACAAAGAAACTCTAGTTGTAAATTATCGTGCTGATAAGATGCGCATAGACGGCTCTAAGCTTCGCTTGGTGTATGATAATCTTAAAGAAAGTGCGATTAGTGTTAAATGCTACGGAGAAGACGATAAAGAAATTCCTGTATGCTCAAAGAGTGAATTAGCAAATCATTCTGACGCGGAAATATACTACTCGTTGCTTGGTGACGGTTTGGTTTTCTACAATAGGTCTAATAACCGTCTTGCTTCTATGCACGGATATGTGTCTGTTTCGTGCAATAGTAGTGATGCTGAAAAGAGAATTAAAGATGACGATGGCGTTGGACCGCAGGATTCAAAGCCTGCAAATAATCTTTTGATTATAGATGAATCTAAAACTCCAATTCATCGTGTCCTTACAGAAGCTCTGAAAAATGAAAAAAATACGACCTTGAATTCTACGACATTCAGTGTAACCTATGATGGTGGTAAAATTGATGATGGCGAAGCCGTATATGTTAAGGTCTATGCAACAGAGTTTAAAACTGCTGGTAATGACCACGAATCTCATCTCAAGATTAGCTGTGATGGAAAAGAAGGTTCTTTTGTTATCATCAAGTTTACTCATGATGAAAAAACGAAGAATGTGACTGTATCTGCCTTACATGACGAAATTGAGGAAGAATACGGCAAAATATTTGTTGATACCAAACCGAATGTAATTAACGATGTTGAAGGTAATGTTTACGCTTATGGTGAAGGAACAAGTATAGTAGCAGATCTCAGCAATGCTGATGTGCTCAAGTATAATCATAAGCTTAAGAATAAAGATGGTGTTGTTAATGCTTCGAAATTTAATGAGAAGAATACTTATGATGTAAGCTTGATGGGCGTGGTGTTGACGATTGAAGTTGATGACGATGCCGATGAAACGACTATTCAGTTCAATGGTGAACATGCAGAAAAACTACAAAAGGGTGGTACTGTTAAAATTATCAAGGGCGATTTGGAAACTGAATGGCTCTATGTAAAGGAAGTCGGTAAAGATGGTAAGTCGTTTACGGTTGATGGAAAGGTTTTGTCCTTTGGTGGAAAAAATCTTTCGAATGTATATGCTTTGTTCTCTGATGCAAAGGATTACTTGTTTGCGTCTGAAGCAGACAATACAGACCGTATCTTTGTGAATAATCAGGGTGCAAAAGAAAATGCGACGACCAAATTCGAAAAAGTTTTGAATGACCATGATGAAGAAATTTCTGATTCTGTCAGATTTACAAATAAGGTTGATGATAAAGATAAGCAATGGCAGGGCGAACTCGTTGCAAATAACTTTGAATTCGGCGAGTACAACCTTGGCTCTGGTGTAGATAAGGTCGATATTTATAAGACTCATTATCGCAATGATGAGGGAACCAAGTTCCAGACCTTTACCGTTGTAAATACGGGTGATGGTGAAGACGATATAACGGTTCATAGCTATACGGAAGATTCTGACGGTCAACTTGTCATTAATGCTCAAGAAGGCGGTGATGACACGGAAGGTCATGGCGACAATATTAATGCTACATCAGATAAGATTACCAAAAATGGTATGATTATTTTCGGTGGCGAAGGTCGCGATAATATTGATGTAAAACAGGGTGTGATTGCATTCGGCGATAAGGGCAATATCCAGTATGAGAATGCTAAGGGTGAAGTCATTACTGAACTTGGTTATAAAGATGATGGCTCAATCATTCTTACCAAAATTTCCAAGGAAAATGGTGTACTTCAAAAGCAGACCGATGGTGTAGCTCGTGGTGCAACTTCCATTAAGTCTGTTGATTACGATAATGGTAAACGAGATGTGATTATTGCCGGTGGCCGTGACAGTATTGTTGTTGGTGGTGCCAAAGACGATGATATCTCTGTAACGGGTGGTAATAATGTTGTCCTTGGCGATAATGGTGAAATCAAGTTTGTAACCGATGAAAAAGAAAATACTACCTGGCATGAAAATGGAACTCTTCATAACTATCGTTCGTCAGTGCAGACTATCGAAGACGAAATCGGTGAAAAGGATATAATCAATATTACTGGTAGTGATAATGTAGCTATGGGTGGTAATGGTGGTGATGAAATCACGATTTCTGCAATTGAAGGCGAAGAAAATAGTGGTAGCAATAACGTTGTTCTCGGTGATGGTGGCTTAGCTGAATTTAATTTGAATGGTGTGCCGCATAAAGTTGAGACGACTCGTAATGAAATCGGTGATGTTGATAAGATTATAATCCATGGTGGCAATAACTTTGTCATGGGTGGTGCGAAGAATGATGAAATTACTATTGGTGTTAAAAATAAACCTGATAGTGCTGCCCAGAATATTGTTCTTGGTGACGGCGGTAAATATGTCGAAAAAGAAACCGAAAACGTTATCAAGACAATAGATAATGACATTGGTGGTGTAGATACAATCCAAATCTATGGTGGCGATAATGTCGTCATGGGTGGCTTTGCAGGTGACAAGATCTATATTGGAGCCTCTGAAAGTGTAAAGAGCGACAACAACATTGTCCTTGGTGACGGTGGCGTTGCTCACGTCAATAAGGATGGCTCGCCCAATAAGGTAAAGACGATTGAAAATGATATTGGTGGTGAAGATTCCATTGAAATCTATGGCGGTAATAACGTCGTCATGGGTGGCGCAATGGATGATAACATTACCATTGGTATCGAAAATAAACCTGATAGTGCTGCTAAAAATATTGTTCTTGGTGATGGCGGTAAATATGTTGAAAAGGCAAGCGAAAACGTTATCAAGACGATTGATAATGACATTGGCGGTGTAGATACAATCCAAATCTATGGCGGTGATAATGTCGTCATGGGTGGCTTTGATGGCGATAAGATCTATATTGGTGCCTCTGAAAGCGTGAAGAGCGACAACAACATTGTTCTCGGTGACGGTGGCGTTGCTCACGTCAATAAGGATGGCTCGCCCAATAAGGTAAAGACGATTGAAAATGATATTGGTGGTGAAGATACAATCAAAATCTATGGCGGTAATAACGTCGTCATGGGTGGCGCAATGGATGATGGAATTACCATTGGTATCGAAAATAAACCTGATAGTGCTGCAAATAATATCGTTCTTGGCGATGGCGGTAAATTTGTCAATAATGAAACCCAAAAGGTTGTCAAGACGATAGATGATTCCATTGGCGGCGTAGATACAATCCATGTCTATGGTGGTAGCAATGTTGTCATGGGCGGTGCTGAAGGC
>CAMNMM010000002.1:0-17383 GCA_946544655.1 uncultured Caryophanales bacterium
GTTAAACACGTCCCTACGCAGTTATTTGAGGCCATTTTCTTATTTATAATAAGTGCGGTGATGATTCTCTTATACTTTAAATTTAAATTTAAATACAATATGACCGTTTATTTAATCGGATATGGTATCTGGAGATTCTTAATTGAATTTGTCAGAGACGATGATAGAGGACAGTTCATCCCAGGCCTTACACCATCACAGTTCTGGTCAATCTTAATGGTTATCGGTGGTATTGCGTTCTTCTTCTTATATCGTTACTTTGATAAAAAGATTCAAGAAAAGAAACAAGCCATTACTGAATAGATAAAAGCATAATAAAAACGGACCTCACAATCGAGATCCGTTTTTTAGTTTAGTTTGTAACTATTCCGCAGCAGCGACTTTTTCTTTCTTACGTAAAGCAGTAAAGATTGCGAAGAAGCCCCAACCCGCTAAAGCGACAGGAATAGCGATTTCGACAGCGCGGAATGCGACTTTCCACCATGCCATTTTATAACCAATGACATCAACCTTAAGCGCGCAGGAATTAGCTAATGCAAATAAGTTGTTATGAGCACTTCTTCTCACTAAGTTAGCGTCTTTAGCGTTGCTAGCTTTGACATAAGGAGTACTGTATCTACCACTTGTTTGTAATTTAATTTCCTTATCAGCGCAGAGGTTTAAGTCACCACCAGCGTAGAGCATTTGCTTACTATCCATATAGAAGTCTGTATGGAAGTCACAAATGACAGAACCTTGGAAACCCCATTCTTTTCTAAGGACGGTTGTGCATAAGCGATAGGAACCACCAGCCCATTCAGTACCGATACGGTTGAAGGAAGTCATTAAGCCATGGGCTTCGCCTTCTTTAACAGCCATTTCGAACGCTTTGAGATAGAGTTCACGCATTGCTTGTTCGTCTACCCAAGTAGCGATACCTTTTGTGGATCTGTGTGTTTCTTGGTCGTTGACCGCGAAGTGTTTAACGTTAGCGTAGACACCTTTTTCCGCGACGCCTTTAATGACTCTACCAGCGAATCTACCATTTAAGAATGGATCTTCTGAGTAATATTCAGTATTACGGCCAGAGAATGGAGAACGGTGTAAGTTGACACCTGGAGCGTACCAGCCTGGGTAGGCAAGACCACCACCAGCTTCGTTACCGATTAAACATTCATTACCGATAGCCTTAGCTTGTAAATCGGCTAATTCAACGTTGTATGTTTGGGCTAATAAGCATTCTGATTGATAGTAGCAGCAACCATAAATACTTGGATCACCTAAGAAGCCAACGATACCAGTTGGACCATCAGCAGAGGTTGTCTTTGGAACGATAACAACGTTCTTTTCTTCTTCTTCGCCTGTTTCTTCGTTAACGACTTTCATCTTACGAGTAATAGAGGCTGTGGAATAACAACCATCGTTGAATAACATGAGCATTTCATCGAATGTGAATTGATCGAGGAATTCATCCCACATTGGGTCATTGTATTTCTTGCCCGCTAAATCTCTGAGGGTATATTTGACTTCAGCACCCATTGTTGGGACTTTGTCATATGTCTCATCGTTTGTGGATTCTTGAGATTTTAATTGAGCGAATGTTTCTTCATCAAGAGCGCGTTCAGCATCAGTAATAACTTTTGGGAATGTACCAGCGAAATTATTTCTGGATAAGCTTTCAGCTGGATTCATGTGTGCTGTTAATTCTGGGAATAATGGTTCAACCTTATAACCAGTAACTGGATCTTTATCAATTTGCACATCAGCGGCTAAGTTCTTTTTGAATTCACCGAATGAATTATGAGCGTCTGTACCTGCATAGAAGGTATATTCGCCTTTTTCTAATTCATAGCCTTTAAAGCCATTGCTGTTTTTGTCTTGAGAATCGAAACTAGCGAAATCATATGGATTAACTTCGATTTCAACTGTATCTGTTTCGTTCTTCTTTAATTCTTTTGTTTTCGCAAAGCCGACTAAGACTTTGTGAGCTTTTTCAATACCACCGGCGGTATATGGAGCGGAAGCATAGAGTTGAACAACTTGCTTACCAGCGGCATCGCCTGTGTTCTTGACTTCGATTTGAACTTTGAAGGTCTTGCCATATTCTAAGGCTTCACCTTCTAAAGCAGAAACGTTAGTAATTTCTTGAGTGAATGTTGTATAGCTTAAGCCATAACCGAATGGATAAACAACGTTAGCGTTGTACCAATCTTCACCTTCGACTTTACCACGTGTTTCATAATATCTATAACCGAGATAGATGTTTTCTTCGTATTCAACAACGTAGTAATCGGAAGAACTACCGTTTCTTGTGTAGTTATCTGAACCATTTGGGGTTAAATAAGACTTATTACCACCGAAGTTTTGCCATGTTGGGTCATTTTGATAGGCTGTGTAAACAGTATCAACTGTATGACCAGATGGATTAACTGTACCATTAAGGATTCCGCCTAAGGCCATAATACCGTTAGCGCCTGGGCTACCGATATTGATAACGGCGTCGATGTATTTACCGAATTCATTGTATTCAGCAGAGTTGGTTCTTTCATATAAGAAACCTAGATCGACATAGTTAGAACCGTTAAGTAAGAGAATAATCTTTTTGAATTTACCAGAAGCGGCAACTTCTTTGATTAATTGTCTTTCAGCATTATCTAATTCAAGATAGTGACGGCTATCGCTATCGTAGGCTTGTCTTGGGAGGTCCCAACCTTCACCAGCGATACGAGAAACAACAATAAGCGCTGCGTCACCATATTGACCATAAGATTGCTTTACAGGATCTGTGTACTTATCATATGAAGCTTCACCTGGGAATAAAGTTGCAACGGCTTTTTGTTGACCAGAAGCATCTTCTAAACCTGGTTCAGGATCACGAACTTTTTGCTTGCTGTAGAATTTCTCCATTTCAGGGTTAATAGAGAAGCCAGCTTCTTTTAATGAGTCGTTGATGGTTTTTCTCCAACCATATTTCTTTTGGTAAGCAGGATTTGAACTCTTACCTGGAGCGGCGGAGCCTGAACCACCATAGACTAAATCGATTGAGTTTCTACCAAAGACTGTAACTTTAGCGCCTTTGGCGAGTGGTAAAGCGTTGTTATCATTTTTGAGAAGAATCATACCTTCTTCACAAATTTGTTTAGCCACTTCATTACCATTATTAAATGCAGCATCTTTAGAAGTGAAATCAGGGGTAAAAGCATTACCTTTTTGATTTGGATCTAAGATTGGTTTATCACCGCCTAAGTCAGTCGCTTCGATTAACTTGACGTATTTGTTCATCGCCATATAGTCTGCGACAATGAGAACAGCAGTAAGCACTAATGTGGTCGCTGCCCAGACAATAACGCGAGGCTTTAGTAATTTTTTAATAAAACCCATAATAATTACCTTTTAATTAATTGTTATTTTTATGCGTCACTCTTATCCATTTGAGAAAGCTTGGCGGTTGGCCATGTGATTTGGCTTGAAGAGTAGACTTTGATGGCGTCAACGACTGGAGCTGTAGAAGCGATTGTACCATTGATTGTATCTTTGTTATCGACTTTCATTTGAATGGTGTTCTTACCAGCTACTAAATTGACTGTTGCACTTAATAAGAAATCTTGGAAGGTGATGAATGTCTTTGGAACGATGTTATGGATAACTTGTGTACCATATTTGAGTGGTTCACCATTCACAGTGACTGGGAATGATTCATCATCATAGACTTCATAAACTCTATCTTCACCTTGACCTTCGAAAATTTGGTCAGGTTCTGTAAGACCATATTCACCAGAAACTCTCATAAAGATGGTGACGTTTTCAGCAGCAACATCACTTTCAAGTTCCCATGTTAATGTATTACCTTTTTCGTAATTGTAGTGAACGAAACCACCAAAGACTGATGGAGCAACGTCTGGGTTAGCTAAATCTTCTTGAGTAGCATAACGGGCGACACCACTAGTATCTCTAACATAAAGACCAGAAGCATCAAATTCGTTATGTGAACCATCTTCTTCATAATAGTCTCTACCAATTAAGCCTAAGCCTTTTTGGCCACCGGAATAGGTAACACCATCCATACCTGGGGTGCCATCTTTACCGATCTTTTCAGAAACATCTGGGCAAAGTTCAGCTTCAAATACTTGAGCGTTTTGGCCAGCTGGAACGAATAATGGTTTTAATTCGACATCGGTCATGACGGCACCGAGGGTATCGTCTTCGAAGTTCCAAATTTGACCACCGTTTTTAACGTTCATCCAACCATAGAAAGCTTTACCTGCAGGAGCGGCTGGATCGGCTGGTTTTGTAATCTTAGCACCTAGTTCGATTTGTTCAGTTTTGACTTCATTACCATCATCAATCTTCACTTCAAATGTTTTAGCAGGTGCTTGTGAAGATGAAGGTTTTGGTCCGACAGATTTTGAATTGCTGCCACCACCGCCACAACCGGCAAGTGTGAGAGTAGCAATCGCTAAACCAATAAAGAGTGTTTTTTTCATAAATTAATAGTTTGTTATTCGGTTAACCCTAGGATTCACTGCCGAACAACGTTCTCCTTTCTAGGGGTATATAATCAAGCGCCATCTTAATACGGTACGATTTAAGATGATGCTTTATTAACGATTTTAATTAGTATTTATAGCATACCACTATGTGCGTGTAATGTATATGCATTAATATGCATTAAACTGCTAGGGCCACGCGGGCCCTAGCAGTCATGCTTTTTAGTTAGAGCTTATTTTAAGAATTATGCTCTTCTTTTTTTGCGTAAGGAGACAAGTAATAAACCTGCACCAGCAATTGCGACTAAGCTAATGATTGCACTGCAAGCAGCGATATCACCGAAGCAACCCTTCTTAGCACCGGCATCAAAGCCGTTGGTAGAAGCGGTAAGGATTAATTTGAATGCGCCAACAGCTTTACCATCAGCATCATAGCCAACGAAGTCTAAGTGATAGACGCCTTCAAGAGCGACTTTACCAGAGATTCTACCACCTTCAATGGTGAGACCTTCTGGTGTATCGACACGGTGATTGAGCTTGATTTCAGCAGCGCCTTCGATTTGGACGTCATAAGTGAAGTCTTTACGAGCTTCAACAGTCTTATATTCTTCGCCAACGACTGGAACCATTACTCTATTTGTGGCTGTACAGTTAGCAGACATGTATAAGTGTTCTTTGGAACATTGTCTGACAGCATACCAGTAGGAGTAAGAAATAACTTTTTCACCGGCTTTGTTTGTGTAAACAGGGGCTTTTAATGTGCTATCCCATTTAGCTTGGGAGTGACCAGAGAAGCCACCAGAGTCTAATTGAGCGTTACAACCAGCTAAGACACGGTTTGTAACACATTCGTAGCAATCGTTATCAACACTACCATTACCACTGTGGGTCATATCGGATAAGACAGAACCCTTGAAGCCCCATTCACCACGGAGAACTTCTGTTAATAAGTTGTAGTTAGCAGCGGTTTCCATTAAGCCCATACGGTTGTAGGAACCCATGACACCGATTGATTTGCCTTCTTCAAAGACCATTTGGAAGGACTTTAAGTAAATTTCACGTAATGCTTGTTCTGTTAAGAAGGAGATACCAGATTCACGGTTCTTTTCTTGATCGTTAACAGCAAAGTGTTTGAAGTAAGCGTAGACGCCTCTATCTGTAGCGGCACCGACGACTTGAGCAGCCATACGGCCCATTAAGAATGGGTCAGCGGCATAGTATTCGAAGTTTCTACCACCGAATGGAGAACGGTGAGTATTAACAGCTGGACCCCACCAACCGGATTTACCAGTGATGTGAGATTCCATACCAACACATTCACCTTGTTTATGAGCTAAATCTTGGTTGAATGTAGCGGCGATGATTGGAGAAGAGACCCACCACATAATGTTGAATTTTTGTGGACCGTCACCTTCGGAGAAACCACCTTTACCAACGCTATCAATAGCTTTGGAGGACATTTGGTTAGTTTCAACGATCTTGAGCATATCGTTCCAAGACATTTGGTTAACGATTTCTTCCCATCTTGGATCATCCATTGGAACATCGATTAAATCTTTAATCTTGTGACTTGTAGTTTTTGAACCTTGTTCCCAGTTAGCAGCAACAGAAGCATCTTTACGAGCAGCGGCTGGAATGTATTCGTTGTTACCATTTTCGAAATCTTCTAATGAGAACTTATATGTTAAGAATTCTTCGAAGCGGCTGTTAGCCTTAACTGTTCTATCTTCAAATGTTGGGTGAGTTGGGAATGTGCCATCAAAGTCAGCACGGCTCATTTGTGTGAATTCGATATCATTTTCACCTGGCATGGAATCATAGAAACCATTGTTTGTGAAACGGTTTTCAACTTTGTGGCCAGAGAAACGATCGTTTTCATATTTAATGTCGCTAGCAATCTTGAAATTGAATGATTCAAAGTTTTCATGAGCGTTCTTAGCGAGTAAGAGTTCATAATCACCTTTTTCTAATTCATAACCAGCGAAATCATTCTTGTTAGCATCTGTGAAGTCGTAGTTAGCAACATCTTGTAAATAGAATGATAATTCGACTTTTTCAGTTTTGCCTGGTTGAATGAGACCAGTTTTACCGAATGCACATAAGACGTGATCGGCTTTTTCGATACCACCAGCGGTATAAGGAGCTTTGAAGTATAATTGGACAGCTTCTTTACCAGCGACGTTACCAGTATTCTTAACTTCAACTGTTAAAGCGATAACTTTATTGTTTTCACCAACAGTGGAGCCTTTCTTAATGGTGGATTTAACAATCTTTTGTTCGAATGTTGTATAGCTTAAGCCATAACCGAATGGATAGAGAACGCCTTTGTTACCGTTGTACCATTCATCGGCGGCTGCTTTATCAGCTTTTGCCATATCGGCATATTTTGTTTCATAGTAACGATAGTCGACATAAATGCCTTCTTCGTAAGAAACATAAGCGGCTGGTTTAACACCATTGATACCACCAGAGACGACTTTTGCTTCTTCACCACCACGAGCGGTGTCCCATCTTGGTGCGCTGTGTTGTTTATAGTTCTTATCGGTACCATAGCTGAGCATTGGAGCACCATCAGCGGCAAACATTGTGTCTTGTGGAGCATAATATGTTTTACCATTGGATAATGTAACTTCGTTTGTTTGGGAGTTATCAGAGAAGTTTTGGAATGTTGGATCTTCTCTGAAGTCACGTGCCCATGTATCGACTGTACGACCAGATGGGTTGACTTCACCATTGATAATACGACCAACAGCACGGATACCACGGTCACCTGGGTTACCAACCCAAATGATGGCTTTAACTTTGTCATTATTTTGTAATTGTTCACATTCGAAGATGTTACTGGAGTTAATAATGACAATAATGTTGTCGGTGTGTTTGCCTAATTCTTCTAATAAGGCTTCTTCGTTTTCGGATAATTGAAGAGCGTGTCTATCAGAAACTTTTTCAGCACTGGAGTTTGTTTTCTTGGTGTCGTGAGCGTTACATGTTTTAACGTCACAGCCTTCGGAACCTTCACGAGTGATGACTTGAATAGCGGCATCATTGTATTCATCTAAACTGGCGAGAACATCATCAGTATAGGATGAAAGAGGTGTTTCACCAATAACGACTTCGGAATTACCTTTCCAACCATCGTTACCATTGCTTCTACCAGAACCAGACTTGCTGTTGTTGGAGAAAGAGACGCCTCTTGAACCTTTTGTCCATTTTCCATAGAAATCAACGAGTGTTGGGTTAATTTCCATACCAACTTCATTGAGAGCGCCTTTGACGTCGCCGTCAGCGCCTTCCACTAATTGGTAATCAGCAACACCACTAGAAACGGAACCGGAACCAGAACCAGCACCACCTCTCGCGAGGTTTGTTGAGCTCTTACCGGCAAGGCTGACTTTCATGCCCTGTGTATCTCTTGGGAGGTAGTTGTCTTTGTTTTTGAGTAAGACGAAACCTTCTTCCGCTAATTGGTCTTGAACTTTAGAAGCGTGTTCAATGTAAGCTTCTCTATCTTTGCTTTGGCCAATACCAAATTCGCCAATATAATCAGCGTTAACAGAAGAAGCACCTTTGTTTAAACACACAGGTAAAGCAATCGCGGCAAGAAAAACTGGGATTAAAACTTTTTTCTTCATATGTTTTTCCTTTCAAAGTAAATTTGCATTATTAATTTTGCCTCAGCGCGAGTGCAAAACCGGATTTTTAAGTCATTATTTTCTAGAATCCATAATGCATTAGTATATTCAATATAAATTGAAGGGCCTGTTTTTTATATGACAATTATTATGTGCAGGCAGGACTATTATTTGATTAGGCATTCTTTTAGAAATTAAATTTATTAAGATATTATCAATATTTTTTAAGCAAAAAAGACCCTCGCTTTGAGGGTCTTAATTGTTTAATTTAACAATTAGGCGTTTTCTCTTCTTTTCTTAGTGACTAAGAGTAGAGCAACACCAGCGATTGCAAAGGCCATAACGCTCACCATAGTGGCTTCTAATGAACCGAAGCAACCAGCCTTCTTGTTTGGAAGATCTGTTGATTGAATTTCTGGAACAAAGAGTTCTAAGCTTGAACCTAATGTTGTTGGTTCATCATCACCATCGAGTGACAATTTAACCAAGACACGGATAAACCAGTTAGAACTGCGTTCTGGTGTGCCAGAGATTGTATTACCATCGAATGATAAGCCCGCTGGTAATGGAGTAACTGGATCGATGACCATTTCAACAGAGTTAATGGTCTTTTCATTGTATTGACCACCCGCTTTTAATTCGTTTGGTAATTCGACTTTAATGTTGATATTAGCACCAA
Source organism: uncultured Caryophanales bacterium (assembly GCA_946544655.1). Classification (GTDB taxonomy): domain Bacteria; phylum Bacillota_I; class Bacilli_A; order RFN20; family CAG-826; genus RUG14515. Next base: position 8,778 of record CAMNMM010000002.1, read on the forward strand.
CAGCACCGACATAACGGTTGTTGACGACATCTTTGAATGTTAAGTGTGCTTCTTTAACGCAAACTTTAGACATCACACCACAGTTAGCACATGTCCACATTGTTTCCTTAACGTTCTTTCTGAGCATATACCACCAGGTATAAGATTCAACCTTTGTGCCATCTTTCTTGGTGAAGACTGGAGCGCCTTTACCATCAAAAGCACTGCTATCCCATTTGCATTCGATATCATCTCTGAAACCGTTACTATCTAATTGTTGGTTACAACCCGCTAAGATACGGTCATTGATGTTTTCATAGCAGTAATTGTTAACACTACCGTTACCACTATGTGTCATATCGGAAATGATGTGACCTTTGAAGCCCCATTCATCACGTAAGACTTCTGTTAATAATGGATAAGAAGCAGCGGTTTCCATTAAACCTAAACGGTTATAGGAAGACATGATAGCCATGGATTTACCTTCTTGGACAACAATTTGGAATGGTTTGAGGTAAATTTCACGTAAAGCTTGTTCTGTTAAGAATGCAGAAACACCTTCACGGTTCTTTTCTTGATCGTTAACGGCGAAGTGTTTGAAGAAGCAATATAAGCCTAAATCAGTAGCACCAGCAACGACTCTACCAGCGATTTTGCCCATTAAGAATGGATCGGCTGAATAATATTCGAAGTTTCTACCACCGAATGGAGAACGGTGTAAGTTGACCGCTGGACCAGCCCAACCATATGTACCATTAATATGGGCTTCCATACCGACCATTTCACCTTGTCTCTTAGCTAAATCAACGTTATATGTCGCGGCAACGATTGGAGCGCCTGCCCACCAAATGATTTGGAATTGGGAAGGACCATCACTATCACCAGTAGCTGGTTTGCCCATTCTACTGATAGCTTGGTTGTGTTGACCACCACCATAGGAGAAGCCAATCATTTCGTTATATGTCATTTGATTCATTGCTTGTTCCCAAAGTGGATCATTGATATCAAGACCGACTAAATCTTTGAATTGAATACTATCTGCTTGGCTTGGAGCGGTAGCAGGTTGTGTCCAACCTAAAGCTTCAATGTCGGCTTTAGTCTTCAAGACTTCTTCAGGAATGTAGAGACCTTTATTTTCATTTTCTAAGTCTTCCATTCTGAATTCATGAGTTAAGTATTCTTCATAACGGCTGCCAGCTTTGACTGTTCTATCTTCATATGTTGGATGAGTTGGAACGTTAGCCATATCTTCACGAGAATATTGTTCGAAGTCGAAATCATTTTCACCTGGTAAGCAGTCATAGAAGCCTCTATCAGTGAATCTATTTTTAACTTCATGACCGGTATAACGGTCTTTATCGTATTTGATACCTTCTTTAGCCACGGAGAATTTAACGGAACCTAATTCTTCGTGAGCGTTTTGATTGAGAGTGATGTAATAATCACCACCATCGAGTTCATAGCCCTTGAAGCCGTTACCGTTTTTATCAGCGAAGTCATAGTTAGCGAAATCTTGAGTATTAATCTTAAGTGTTAATGTTTCTGATTCGCCTTTATTTAATAATTTTGTTTTAGCAAAAGCGCATAAAACACGATCAGCTTTTTCGATACCACCTTGGGTATATGGTGCTTTCCAATATAATTGGACAACATCTTTACCAGCAACATTACCAGTGTTTTTAACTTTAACTTTCACTTCGATATCATAGATACCATCTTTAAGTGTTTTTCCTTTAACGTTTGAGGAAACGATTTCTTGTTTGAATGAGGTATAGCTTAAGCCATAACCGAATGGATAGATGACACCTTCTTCACCACCATACCAAGTATCGGCTTCGCCTTTATTACCTTTAGCCATATCAGCATATCTTGTTTCGTAATAACGATAGTCAACATAGATACCTTCTTCATACGCTAAATAGGAGGCAGGTTTAACACCATTTAAACCACCAGAGACAACTTTGAATTCTTCACCACCACGAGCATTGTCCCATCTTGGAGCACTATGTTCTTTATAGTTCTTATCAGTACCATAGCTGAGCATTGGCGCACCATCAGCGGCAAACAATGTATCCTGTGGAGCATAATATGTCTTGCCGTTTGTGGACACTACTTCATTTGTTTGTGAGTTATCGGAGAAGTTTTGGTATGTTGGATCTTTAGTGAAATCACGAGCCCATGTATCGACTGTACGACCAGATGGGTTGACTTGACCAGTTAAGATCTTGCCGACTGATTTAGCACCAACAGCGCCTGGATTACCAATCCAAAGGATGGCTTTGACTTTGTCATCATTTTCAAATTTGTCACATTGGAAGATGTTACCAGAGTTGACAATGATAATGATGTTATCAGTGTGCTTTTTAAGTTCTTCGAATAATGCTTCTTCGTTTTCAGATAATTGAAGAGCGTGTCTATCGCTAACTTTTTCCGCGCTGGAATTTGTCTTCTTACTATCGTGAGCGTTACATGTTTTAACGTCGCAACCTTCACTACCTTCACGGGAAATGACTTGAATAGCGGCATCATTATATTCATCAAGTGTCGCTAATAATTCAGCGGAATAACTAGAGATTGGTGTCTCACCAATAGTAACTTCAGAGTTGCCTTTCCAACCATCATTACCATTTGTTCTACCACTTCCGGATCTAGAGTCATTGGAGTAAGATAAACCACCCCAGCCACCACTTGACCATTTGCCATAGAATGCTTGGATGTCCTTATTGACTTCAAAGCCAGCTTCTTCAAGAGAACCTTTAATGGTTTCATTACCACCAGAATCGCGGACTAGTTGCCAGTTTTCTTCACCATTGACGGAACCTGAACCGGAACCACCACCACCTCTGACGAGGTTGCCTGAACTCTTACCTACTAATGATACTTTTTGGCCTTGACCAGCCATAGGTAAGAAATTGTCTTTGTTTTTAAGAAGAACAAAACCTTCATCACAGATTTGTTCATTCAATGCTGAACCAGCTTTAATATAGTCGCTTTTTTCAGCGCTTTTTGAATAATCACCAATGAATTCAGCGGACACGCCACTAAATTGTTGTGAAAAACATAAAGGTGCTGTTAAGCCTAACAATAAAGCAGGAAACAATACTTTTTTTCTCATGAAAAAATGCCCTTTCTTATTATTTTTATGATGTTTGTTTCATTACGAATACAAACGACTACTATATTATTATCGCGCGTTTCGTAAACAATAGTAAACAATTTGAATGAAATATTAGAAAAGAAAAGGGCATTTCGCCCTTTCCTCTTTATTAATTTTTATTAGATATATTCTAATTTTTATTAAAATATAGTTTGTGCGCGTAGCCCACTGGTTCTTCAGTGACATTAATACCTAAGGCGGTTAATGTTCTTAAGTCTGCATCAGAGAGGATACATGAACAGTGTGCTTCACTACCTTTGAGCTTAGGAAGTTGCTTAAGCGCTAATTCGGCTAACGGGTTGCTATTAGCTTGAATGGCTAAGGCAATTAAGATTTCTTCCGCTCTAATACGTGGGTTTTCTTTCTTTAATGGACCAGTCTTTAAATCGGCCATTGGGGTAACCACGTGTGGTGAAATAAGGTGGATACTATCATCAATTTTACCTAAGACTTTTAAGGTATTGAGAAGCATTGCCGCTGGAGCGCCTAATAATCTAGAACGTTTACCAGTGATGATCTTACCATTAGGTAATTCAATAGCGACCACTCTTTCTTTGCACTTCTTGGCTTTCTCTAAGCACGCATTAACGCACTTTCTATCAGCAGGTGTGACACCAACTGCGTTCATTAATGATTCTTCTTTCACAATTGTTTCATCATCAAATTTACCTAAGTAGACATTCTTTCTAGCTTGGTAATATCTTCTAATGATTTCTTGTTTACTAGCCTCACAAGCTGCTTCATCATTAACAATCGCAAAGCCCACCATATTAACACCCATATCGGTTGGAGATTGATATGGAGAAGAGCCATAAATCTTTTCAAATATAGTTTTTAATAATGGGAATGTTTCAATATCACGGTTGTAGTTTGTGGTGGTTAAGCCATAGGCTGCTAAGTGATATGGGTCAATCATATTAACATCCGCTAAATCAACAGTCGCTGCTTCATAAGCTAAGTTAACTGGATGTGGTAATGGAAGATTCCACACTGGGAATGTTTCATATTTAGCGTAACCTGATTTAATACCACGGTTCATATCATGATATAACTGACTTAAGCAGACAGCCATCTTACCTGAACCAGGACCTGGAGCGGTCACAACGATTAATGGTTTTGTGGTTTCAACATATTCGTTTTTCTCAAAGCCATCACTACCAAAAACAGAGACTAAGTTATGTGGATAACCCGCGATTGTGTAGTGTTTATAAACTTTGATACCGTTTTTTCTAAGTTTAGTGGCAAATTGTTTTAACACTGGGCTATCTTCGTAGAAGCAGAAGACCACACTACTGACATATAAGCCAGCGGCTTGATAAGCATCAATAAGTCTTTCAACTTCTGATTCATAGGTAATGCCTAAGTCGTTACGAACTTTATTTGTTTTAATATCGTTCGCGTTAACGGCCATGACGATTTCAGCGTCATCTTTTAATGTTAATAACATTTGTAGTTTTGAATCTGGTTCAAAACCTGGTAAAACTCTACTAGCGTGGTAGTCATCAAATAACTTACCACCAAATTCAAGATAAAGCTTACCACCGAAGGATTTAATGCGTTTTAAAATCTCCTGACGTTGGATTTTCAGATATTCTTTATTATCAAAGGCTAATTTCTTTTTATTCGTCGGCATAATTGTCAAAGTATCCTTGAATTAAGACAACTGGTGTACCTTTATCACCAGAACCACTTGTTAAGTCACATAAAGAACCTAATAAGTCAGTGATTTGTCTTGGGGTTGTGCCTTCGCTAGCCATCTTACCAACGAGGTCTTTTTCTTTAGCTTTGATATCTTCTTTAATCGCATCAGCGAGTTCTTTACCTTTTAAACCCTTATAAGCATTATCCGCTAAATATTTGAGTTTTAATTCGTTTGGTGTACCTTTTAAGCCCACGGTATGGAATGGAGAAACGACTGGGTCTGCTAATTCCCAAATCTTTCCTTGTGGATCTTTAAATGCACCATCACCATATACCATAACTTCAAAATGTTTACCTGTCTTTTCTAATAAGTCGGCTTGAACACCTTCCACTAAAGATTGACCATCTCTAGGGAATAATTTCACGGTTTCTTCAGTGGCTTTATTTGTGCCTAATAAGCCATATTTTTCGTTATAACCAGAACCATTAACTGGTGCGGTTAAAATATCATCAAGGGCTAAAACTAATTCAGCACCTTTATCTTTTAATAAACGTTTTGTGGCAAATCTTGTGTGGATATCACATGTTAAGATTTTCTTTGTATAATTTAAAATCGCTTCAGCGCGGTTAGCGAAGATAATAACAGCTTCCGCACCTTGTTCTTCGATTATTTTTTTATAGTAATCAACATAGTCAACACCAGTGAATTCGTGCACTCTATAACCGAATAATTCACGGTATTTTTCTAATGTTAAAACGTCGCTGTATGGGTTAATGCCAGCTTCGTAAACTTGATCCGCGGTAATTAAAGCATTACCAACTTCATCACTTGGGTAAGAAAGCATTAAGTAGACTTTCTTGACACCACGGGCGATACCTTTAAGTAAAATCGCAAATCTATTTCTACTTAAAATAGGAAAAATGACCGCTACTTCGTCGCCACCGGTTTTCTTTCTTACATCGTCAGCAATATTGTCGACAGAGGCGTAATTGCCTTGGCAACGGGCGACGATACTTTCGGTGATTGCGACAACATCGCGATCATGGAATTTGAATCCTTCATTTTCTGAGGCTTTTAAAACTGATTCGACAACAATCTCTCTTAAGTTGTCACCAGTTTTGAGGACAGGGAGTCTCACCCCTCTAGATGTCACACCAACACATCTCATAACTTGTTTCTCCTTTTTTCTATTTAACACCCTTCTTTTCTAGGATGTTTCTAGCGACATAGACGCCACAGGCTCCCGCTTGGGCTAAGCCACGGGTGAGACCCGCACCATCGCCACCAACGTAGAGGTTTTTAATATCTTTAACTTCAAGTTTGTTATCAATTTCTGGGTGGGCGCTATAGTATTTAGCTTCAACGCCGTATAAAAGTGTATGTTCAGTAGCGATACCTGGAGTGATGTGGTCTAAGACTTGAATCATTTCGATAATCGCCTGCATGGTTTTTTGTGGCAAGCATAAGGCTAAGTCACCAGGCACTGCTTCTTTAAGAGTTGGTCTAACAAAGCCTTCGTTAATACGCTTAACTGTACTACGTCTTCCTTGCTTGATGTCACCAAAGCGTTGGACTAAAACAGAGCCACACGCTAATTGGTTAGCTAAGGATGAGACTTTTAATGCATATTCATTTGGTTTTTTGAATGGTTCTTCAAAATGGTGTGTAACTAATAAAGCAAAGTTTGTATTTTCACTAGATAAAGATGGGTCGCTATAGGAGTGGCCATTAACATTAACGACACCTTGGTAGTTTTCCATAACGACGTGACCACCTGGGTTAGAGCAGAATGTTCTAACTGTGCTACCAGTAGAGGCTTTATAGATAAACTTACCTTCATATAAGTTTTTGTTAATTTCTTCCATAACCATGTTTGGACATTCAACACGAACACCGATATCAACTTGGTTTTGAGTCATTTCAACATTTAATTTTTCAAACAAGTTAGTGAGCCATTGGCTACCTTCACGACCGACAGCGAGTAAAACATAATCTGCATCGATTCTTTCATCGTCTGCTAAAATAACGCCTTTAACTTGTCCTTCTTCCACAACAATATCTTTCACCGTTGTGGAGAATCTAGTGTCAATCTTCTTTTCTAAATCTAAATATATTCTGGTTAAGATTTTTAAGTTTTCTTCTGTGCCTAAATGTCTTACCTTGCTATGTAATAATTTAAGACCAACGGACATGGCTTTCTTTTCAATATCTCTAACTTCTTTAGTGTATGGATCAGTAATGACTGGAGTGGCGCCATAATGAAGATTGATTTGGTCGACATAATCAATCAATTTCATGAGTTCATCACGGTCCATATAGTCTTGTAACCAACCACCAAATTCAGAGGTAATGTTAAATTTACCATCAGAATAAGCACCAGCCCCACCAAAACCATTAGTGATGGAACAAGCTGGGAAGCATTCTTGATAGCCTTTAATATTTCTTGGGCATTTTGTTAATTTGTGTTCTAAAACTGGACAATGTCTCTTTTCGATAGAGAGACCCTTATCTATAAGGAGTACTTTTAATTTTGGGTTTTTGTTGACTAATTCGTAGGCACAAAAATATCCACTTGGGCCCGCTCCAACAATCACGACATCGTATTTCATAAGGTATCTCCTTTAAGTCTTTTCCACAAAGAAAAAACACTATTTAAGTATAGATTATACACGCGTGAATGTTAATATATTTTTAATGATTTTACACGTAAAGAAAACCTTACACAAATAGATGTAGTTTAAGCTTTTTTTCTAAAGTAGAGTATTAGATTGATATTCTAACTTTCACACCAAAATATTGATGTTTTTGTATACCACAGTAAACAGTTTTTGCTGTTTTTGGTGTCGGGCACAAAAAAGACCGGTTTTCATCCCGGTCTTATGTATTTTCTTATTCAATTAGAAGTTCTCGTTGATATATTTAGCGATGATTGGCGATAAGGAGACGATAGAAACAACGTCTTCTTCTTGTGGGATAGAATCACTAATAGCGATATCTAAGATGCCACATCTATATAATTTCGCGAGAGCGTTCTTGGAAAAGATACCATGGCAAGCGCAGATGAGGATACCTCTAGCTTCATTTTTGAGAAGTTCTTTACTCGCGGCAATAATTGTGCCACCAGTATCGATGATATCATCAATCATTAAACAGTACTTGTCCACGACTGATTCGCCTTTGATGTTAGTAATAACAGCCTTATTTGGTTCAGGACGGTATTTATTTAACACCGCGATTGGTAAATCACCTAATTCTTTAGATAAATGTTTCGCTCTTTCGAGGCCACCCTTGTCTGGAGAAACAATGACAACGTCCTCGAGTTTAACTTTTAATGTCTTTAAGCGTTTACGGTAATAATCAGCGAACACAGAGGAAGAATATAATTCCACTGCTTCCATATTTTCGAAGAATGGTTGCATTGAACCACTGTGGTAATCAACAGATACAACTCTATTACATCCGGCTTCTCTTAAACAATTAGCCACTAATTTAGCGCTAATTGGATCGCCGAAATCAATAGTTCTGTCTTGTCTCACGTATCCGAAATATGGGATGATCGCGGTAATGGTTTTAGCTTCACCTCTCTTAAGAGCATCGATGAAGATTAATAATTCCATTAATTTGTCATTGACTGGGTTACAGGTTGAATGAATAACAATACAATCCTTACCTCTTACGTCAACGTTTGGTCTGGTAAAAATTTCATTATCTGCGAATCTTCTACAGATAGCGGGTGATTTTTCCACACCGAGTTCTTCACACACCTTATTTGCTAATTCTTCACAGGTGGTTAAAGAAAATACTAGTACTTGTTCTTTATTTGTCATG
>CAMNMM010000003.1:0-13888 GCA_946544655.1 uncultured Caryophanales bacterium
TTAAGATGCTCTTGCGCACTAATAGACCGTTTGAATTAAAGAATAGGATTCTTTCAGAATATGGCCATTTATGTAACGAAGATAGTGCGATTGCAGCGATATCAATTATTGGAGATGCCACGAAAGAAATTACATTAGCCCACTTATCAGAAGAGGCTAATACTCCAGAAACCGCCTTAGAGGCTTATGACAAAATCTTTAATCACTTCCATATTAATAAGGATAAATATATTATTAGGTGCGCGAACCAGTGGACATCACTTTCGGGAGGAGACTTACCTCATGAAGATTAAGATTTACGCGATAGGGCACTTAAAAGAAGCCTATTTAAAACAAGGCATTAATGAATATCTCAAAAGACTTGAACCATATACCCAAGTAGAAGTTATTGAAGTGGATGATGAACCCGTGAATAACAACCCAAGTCAAAAGGATATTGAAAATGTTAAAAATAAAGAAGGGCAAAAGATTATTAAACTATTAAAAAATAATGAATATCTTATTGGTCTAGATTTAGTTAAAAAACAGTTAACAAGCGAAGAGTTCGCTAAATATATTGAAGATAAATTTGTTTTAGGAGGTTCTAATATCTCCTTTGTCATCGGTGGTTCGTATGGCCTTAGTGAAGAATTAAAGAACCGCTGCAACGATCGATTATCATTATCAAATATGACATTCCTTCATCAGATGACTAGATTAATTCTATTAGAACAAATCTATCGCGCATTTAAAATTAATAGAAATGAGGTATACCACAAATGAAAGACTATGAAGAATTTAAAAATCTAAGAAAAGAAAAGGATGAGAACAATCCATTCTGCGCTTTATATTTCCTTGAAAGTGGTGAATCCTTTTATTTAGAACCAGTATTCTACACCCAATTAATGGGTTTTAAAGATCATTTCGCAGATAAATATCCACTCATTATCGATAAGATGCTTGAACTCGTAAAGAGAAATAAAAAAGTTGTCTTTACCGGTAACTTTGAGAACCCATTAACGGAAGTCGACAACTATATTTATTTAGAAGTTACTGACGTGACTGATGCCTTACAGATTTACGCTGAAGATAAGTCACGTGGTAGTGACTATGGGGATTAAGCTTGAGGTCTTAATTCCTTCATAGAGATCCACATCACTCTTAAACCTAAAGTTAAGATGAAGATGAGTGGAGCTTGGTTAGTTAAGAAGAAGCCCGCAATCAATGTAATGATAGCAGGAGATAAAGCTAATCTAGCTTCAATCTTTTGTGTTAACCATGGTGTGAAGTAATTGTTTGGATTATTCTTACCACGAGTTAAGATCCACATTAAGAAGCCCATCACAACACTTAAACCAAAGAAGATGGCTAAGTAGATACCACTTGTACCCCAAACGTTAACAACCTTACTTGTTTCATAAGATTTATCTAAAACTTTCTTAAAGTTCTTTAAAACACCATTTGTGTAGTTATCATCTAAGATGTTTTGAGCAACTGCATTACCTTCTTTATCAGTGACTGTTAATAATTCTTTTAAACCAGTAGTAGTGGCATTCATGGTTTTGAAATCACCAGTATAGGATGAAGTTAAAATCTTTGCGGTCTTATTACCATAAAGCACCATATAGAAAGAATCTGGGAAGACGACCATGTAGCTAGGTGTATAGATACCTTCTTTTTCAGTGGAAACTTCTTTTGTTTCAAGTTTATATGTTTTAGCCGCAATAGCGGTGTTAACAATTTTCTTTTCCGCAGCAGTCATGACATCGCTGACATAAAGCATGAAGTCATATTGTTTTGTCACGTCATTTTCATAAGTCGCAAATGGCTTATCGGAGCCATAGGCACTATACGCAATAGTGTTACCATCTTCCTTGATGGTCAAGATGTGGTCAACACCTAAATCAAATTCCACATTGCGGTTGTCTTTTAAATCAATGGCCATCGCTGTGATAGTTCTTTCTAAACCATAAGTGTATCTATTTAAAAAAGTGGAACCATTAACATTAATTTGAGCGATAAAGATAGGAAGGACAGGCAAGAATAAAGATAAGACAAAGAAAACAATTGTTAACCATAATGGACCATTCTTTGCCCCTCTAATTGCCGCGGCGTTATTCACTAATACGCCGAACCCATCTCTTAATACTTCTTTAGTTCTTTCTTTCATTTTGCTAACCTCGCAGTCAAACTATTTTACAAATATTGTTTGAAAGAGTAAACACAAATTGTCTAATTTCCATCAAATCATTTTTGCAGATAAATATTATTATTTATTTTTGGTCTACAATTAATCACATAATTAAATATACCTAAATAATATAAGATATTATTTGTCCATTTCCATCGCATAACAATATAACCATAGTCAGCGCAAGAAAGTCAATTTATTTATACTGCGTATATGTCAATATCATATCGTAGAGGTATACATATGAAAGAAATTTTCCCAAATATTCCTGAGATTAAATTCGAAGGAAAAGACAGCAAAAATCCTTTTGCTTTCCATTACTACAACCCAGACCAAATCATCTTAGGTAAACCAATGAAAGAACACCTCCCATTCGCTATGGCTTGGTGGCACAATCTTGGCGCAACAGGTGTTGATATGTTTGGCGCTGGCCCAGCTGATAAGAGTTTCGGTGCTAAAGTTGGCACAATGGAACACGCTAAGGCCAAAGTCGATGCCGGTTTCGAATTCATGAAGAAACTTGGTATCAGATATTTCTGCTTCCATGATGTTGACTTAGTTCCAGAATGCGCAGATATCAAAGATACAAACAAAGAATTAGATGAAATCAGTGACTACATCTTAGAAAAGATGAAAGGCACAGATATCAAATGTTTATGGGGCACCGCCAATATGTTCAGCAACCCACGTTTCTGCAATGGTGCGGGTTCCACAAACAGTGCGGATGTCTTCGCTTTCGCCGCTGCTCAAGTTAAGAAAGCCTTAGATATCACCGTTAAATTAGGTGGTAGAGGTTATGTCTTCTGGGGTGGTCGTGAAGGTTACGAAACATTACTCAATACAGACGTTAAATTCGAACAAGAAAACATTGCTCGTTTAATGAAGATGGCTGTTGAATATGGCCGTTCCATCGGTTTCAAAGGCGATTTCTATATCGAACCAAAACCAAAAGAACCAATGAAACACCAATATGACTTCGACGCCGCTACAGCTATTGGCTTCTTAAGAGCCCACGGCTTAGACAAAGACTTCAAGTTGAATATTGAAGCTAACCACGCTACATTAGCTGGTCATACATTCCAACACGATTTAAGAATCTCCGCCATCAATGGTATGTTAGGTAGTATCGATGCTAACCAAGGCGATATGCTCTTAGGTTGGGATACAGACGAATTCCCATTCGATGTCTACAGTGCTACACAATGTATGTACGAAGTCTTAAAGAATGGTGGTCTTACAGGTGGTTTCAACTTTGACTCCAAAACACGTCGTCCATCCTACACAATGGAAGATATGTTCTTAGCCTATATCTTAGGTATGGATACATTCGCTTTAGGTTTAATCAAAGCTGCTCAAATCATCGAAGATGGCCGTATTGATCAATTCATCGAAAAGAAATATTCTTCCTTCCGTGAAACAGAAATCGGTCAAAAGATCTTAAACAACAAGACAAGCTTAAAAGAATTATCCGATTACGCTTGCAAGATGGGTGCTCCAGAACTTCCTGGTAGTGGTCGTCAAGAAATGCTCGAAGCCATCGTTAACGATGTCTTATTCGGTAAGTAATTCTTAACAAAAAATCGAAAACAAACCACCGGTGAAAATCGGTGGTTTTTTTCTTGCCAAAACTTAAATAAAACTTGGAAAAATCAAGACTTATAAAATCAATTGCCTATTTCTTATTTATATAAATAAATTTTCAGTCATATTAAAGTTAGTAGATATAAAATAGCAAGATTGTCATACAGGTACGCACTCGTATCACTTACGATAAAATATAAAGAAACAACAATTTAGACCTATAGTTTGTTTTTATTTCTTTTGCGTTATATGGTTTAAGGGCCCTTTTAACGTACATAATGAAAAACCCTTAAAGAAAGGAAACGCAACGAATTCCGTTGCAAGAAAGGTTTTATGAAAAAATCAAAACTCTTAACATTATTTGGTGTTATGCTTGCGATGGGTATTACCGCTTGTTCAGGTACAACTAATCCTTCCGATAGTAAACCAAGCGCTAATCCATCATCACAACCACAACCATCACAATCATCCGGTGGTGATAAATCATCATCCACTCCATCATCACAATCATCTAGCACTCCAGCTCCATCTCCAGCTGCTGATCCAGAAGGTCACAAATTTGGTGCTGATGAAGAAATCGCTGCAGATGCCGAAGCCGGTACAGTCGCTTATAAGAAAGCCGCTTGTGAAGACAACGACGGTGCTATCAGATTAAAAGTCAATCAATCCGTCGTTACTTTAGCTGCTGGTTCCACAAGAAAAGCTGGTACACCAGAAGGCTACGTAAAATTAACAAGTAATAACCAATCCTTCTCCTTCAAGTTCAACGCTGACAAGAACTACACTGGTAAGTTATACTTCTTCGGCTGTATGGACGGTTGGTCAACAGAAGGTAACAGAGATGCTGGTTTCTATCGTCAAGGCACACCAAGCGCGAAAGTTGAACTTAACGGTGTCGCATTAGATGCTTCTGCTCAACAAAGCAAAAAATATAGAGATTATTTTGGTGAAGAACAAGTCGACACAGGTTTAGAAAGTCCAAGCGACCACCTTTCTGTTGAAGGCTATGCCCCATTTGCACCTGTCACATTAAAGAAAGGTGTTAATGAAATTAAGTACACCAGAGTTCAAACTCAAAACATGCTCATTAAGGACTTTGTCTTCATCGTTGAAGAAGCCCAAGAATGGAGTGCTCCAGAAGCAGTCGCCGCTAAAGGTGAAGGCTATGTTGGCTACAACTTATACACCAACAACTTCAATGGTTCCAAGAAGATTGAAATCAGAGGTTTAGATGGCACACTCGCAGAAGGTTCTGCTATCAAATCTGGTACTGAAGAAGGTTACGTCAAACTCGATAAGAACGGTAACAAGATCTCCTGGAAATTCGACTTCGGTAAAGCTGGCACCGCCATGTTCTACCATCTCGGTTTCATGGATTCCTATTCCGCCAATAAGGACGTCTTATATGCTTGGACAAGCACATCTGGCAACCACAATCCAACAGCTGAAGGTAACTTCAGATTAACAGTCAACGAAGCTAAAGTTGATAAATCTGCTTACCTCAACATCAGAGCTGAAGATTTAACAAAAGATGGTGAAGCCGTTTTTGAAGAAAGCAAGAACTACTCAAACCTCACATTATTGCCAATGGGTCAAGCCGCCATTGCCGCTGGTGATAACACAGTCACATACGAAAGATTAGGTAGCTACAACTACTCATTCTCCAAATTAGTCATCGTTTTCTATGAACACGCTCACGCTGCTGCTACAGCATGGCAATCTGATGAAAATGGTCACTGGCATGCTTGTAACGATGCCAAATGCCCACTTCCAGATATCAAAATGGATTATGCTGAACACACATGGGTTGCTGATACATCCAAGACAGATCACGAAGCTGAATCTTGTGCTGATGAAAACATCCATTACGAAGTTTGCTCCGTTTGTGGTGCTACAAGAGAAGTGAAAACTCCATCCACAGTTGCTCACGTTTGGGTAGATAAAGAAGCCATTAAGAACAGCGATGATAAAAATGTCGTTCCAATGGAATGCTCTGGCTGCCACCACGTTGGTGCTAAGATTAATGAAAATGACTACTCTGATGCCTCATTCGATAAGGATGATGATAAAGTAGCAGATGCTATCAGACCATCTCAAAACAAGGCTATTTCTTACAAGATCGTCGTTTCTAAAGCCGGTACATACTCCTTAGAATTCAGTATGTTCTGTAAGAGCAATGGTGGTGTTGCAATGTCACAAAGAAAATTCTCTGTTAAAGTTAATGGTAACGCTGCGACAGTCGACCTTGATGGTACAAAAACACCAGACGCTCTCGGTATGTCTGCAACTCAAGCTGTAAGTGTCCAACTCTGCTCTGCTATCACATTAAACGAAGGTGAAAACACAATCGAAATTACATGTGCTTCCTATCGTTTACACTATAAGGGCAACTTAGCTGTTTACGAAAAATAATCGCTAAAGCAAAATAAATGAAAGGGTCCGTAAGGATCCTTTCTTTTTTGCCTTATATATACATATGCACATAATGAGCCTGTGCAAATAAATAAATAATCCTATTTTCTTATGCGCAAGAATGTGAGAATATTAAAGTCAAGAGAGGATTTTATATATGAAAAAACAAGCATTATTATTTTTATTGCTCTGTTCTTTAGTGGCTACCGGTTGTAACAACAATGGTGGCAATAGCAACAGTGCTGATCCATCATCCAAAGGTCCTGAAGTCGAAGATCTCGGTGTTAAAGAAACTCATACAGATTTAATGAAGCAATATTTAGCAGACCCAGATTGGACAAGCATTAAAACATACGTCCCAAAGGTCAACGCTGAAGATAGAAACTATCACAATGACCAATCTCAACCAAACCCAATCGAATTAAAATTTGATGAAGTTGAAGATGCTGAGAAATATGTTGTTCAAATTGCAAAAGACGTTGAATTCAAAGACGCTAAATTAGTGGAAGCTGATACAAAAGCTTACAACTTCTACAATTCTGAATTAGGTCAAGAATACTACTACAGAGCCGCTGTTAGTGAAGAAGCTTTAGCCGCTGCTAAAGTCTACAAGTTCAAAGTTGATGAAACCGCTCCACGTTTCATTCACGTTGATGGTGTTATTAACTTCCGTGATAGTGGTGGTTGGAAATCATCATTAGTGCCAAACGGTGTCACCAAACAAGGTATGTACTATCGTTGCGCTCAATTCAATAATGGCAACACAAAGAACATTACTGAAGAAGGCATGAAAACTATCAAAGAACTCAATATCAAAGTTGATATCGATATGAGAGATAGCTACAATGTTCCAGCAACTTCTCCAATTAACACAGAAGATCACCCAGTTGAAATCTTAAAAGCATCTGTTGCTTCTGGTACAGAAGATGGCCGTTGGGAAGGTACACATAGACAAGATACCAACATCGCTGCCACATATAAGAAGATTTTTGAAGCTATCGCTGTCGCTGATGAAAAACCAATCGCCTTACACTGCACACATGGTGCTGACCGTACAGGTATCGTTTCTTGGTTCTTATTAGGCTTATTAGGCGTTAGTAAAGAAGATTGCGCTAGAGACTATGTCATGACAAGATTCGCTGGTGAAAGAGCCGTTTTAGCAGTCGATGATAGCAGTGGCAAATCTGAAATTGCTAAATGGAATGCAAAAACTGAAGCCTTAGAAGGCGCGACATGGGCTGACAAAACATATAAGCACTTAAACGAAGACTTCGGTATCGAAGCTGATACACTCGAAACAATCAGAGAAAAATTCGTCGAAGGTTACAAAAGAGCTGCCTAATCAAAATTAAGCAAAAATAAGCGGTGTTTCTTAACAAACATCGCTTTTTCTTTGCCTTAAATAGGAGAAAATTGCGATTAAAAAATTTACTCTCACTTTGATAGTGGAAATATAAAAATGAAAGCGCAAAAAAGCCCATTTTTTATACACAAAGTGTATTTTTAAAAGTGCGCAAGTTAATGGCTAATAAATAGCATAATAGTATTGTAGTCAAAGTTGCTAAATGATAAGATAATGGCGATTTAGAAAACAGCTTAGATAGGAGATGATAATTGGTCATGAAACAATTAGATGTCGAACTAATTCGCTACGAAAAACTTAAGCATGTTAAATTTTTAGTCAACCGCATTCAATTTAGAAAAGAACATATCCATAACGAATTTGAGATCTTCATCGTTCTCAAAGGTAGTGGTATCGCTAAGATTAAGAATAAATCTTACTCCTTAAAAGAAGGCGATATCTTCTTAATTAACTCTGGTGAAGTCCACTCTTATATGAGAGATCCTTTATACACCCTTGATGTTGAAGATACAGATGATGTCCCATTGTTCTTATTCGTGCAAATCTCTAATCACTGTTTAAGAGAATATTTCCCACAGATTAGAACCACAATTTTTAATTCTTGTAATCTAAGAGATTATTTAAGCGATGAAGAAGCTAATTCGATGATTAACTTACTCGTTCAATCCGCAAAGATTTACTTCATGGAAGAACCTTTATATCAATTAAATGTTCTTTCTAACATCGCTAAAGTTTTAGTGTCTTGCTATAAAGAAGTGCCACATGAAATCATTTCTGAAGCCCAAAAGACAAACTTAAAACAAAAGAACTTACGCGTAGAACGTATTATCTCTTATATCGACGCTAATTTTGAAACACAAATCCGTTTACAAGATCTCGCAGAACAAGAAAATCTATCTCCAACTCACTTCTCTCATTTATTCACATCCCTATTTGGTGTTACTTTCCAAAATTATGTGAACATTAAGAGAATGGAACAATGCATTCGTTTAATGCCTAATAAAGAAAAGACATTATTAGAGATCTCTTATGAATCAGGATTCTCTGATCCTAAATATATGAATAGAATGTTTATCAAACATTTCGGTTACACTCCTAAAGAATATCGTAAAAGACTTGGTATGGAGCAAAAAGAGATTAGCCAAATCACTAGAGAGTTTGAAACAATCTACTCCTTAAGTGAATCCATTGGAGCCTTAGAAGAATATCAAAAAAGTCATTCCTAGTAGTAACAAGAGAATATCAAGATAACATCGATTTTTAAATCGATGTTTTTCATTATTTTTAAAAGGTAATCACATATCTGTATACCACGCTACCGCACGATAGTCATACGCGCATACGTGTATAGTAGAGTTAAATATAAGAGGAAAAACAGCACAAATAATTCAATTCGAATATTTTTGCTCTTTTTATACGCGTTATAATGCGCAAGAAAGGAAATATTTATGGTTAAGTTAAAACCAAAATTATGGTTAGGTTTATCCGCTGTTGGTCTTTTAACAACCACATTAATCTTTGGCGGTGGTCAACTCGCTGATGCTAATGCTGGTCTTATTAACGAACAATTAGGTCTAACCGCTCAAAAGATCAATCGTATTGATTCTGATGAAGTCGAAGGTTCTGCTTACGCTGATGCTGATGGTTCTCTTTCTAACGATGGTTGGAAGAGAATGATCAAAGACTCTTACAAGTTCTGTGAAGAAGCAGTGGAACAAGGTTCCGTCCTTTTCAAGAACGAAAATGATGCTCTTCCTCTCAAAGCTAACGAAAGAAAAGTTACTTTGTTAGGTCAAGGTAGTAAGAGCTTATTTATGCGTTCTGGCGCTGGTGGTGCTGCTCCAAACGATTCCTTAGTCGTTAAACTTGATGCCGCTTTCGAATCAAACGGATTTGAAATCAACCACACATTATTCGATAAATATACCGAATATAAGCAAGCTGACTTCCTTGTCAACAATAACCAAATCAGAATGGTTGAGCATGAGTTTACAGATAGTTTCTATAATGATGACGTCAAAAACTCATTCGCAGAATATGGTGATGCTGCTATCGTCACATTCATGCGTATTGGTACAGAAGACATCGATCCAAGAGCTGGCACATTAGATTTAACTGCAGATGAACAAAAATTAATGCAATTAGTCAAACAATATAAAGATAATGGCACATTCAAGAAAGTAATCGTCTTAGTTAACTCTCCATTAGCTCTCTCAATGAAGGGTCTTAACGATGACACATATGGTGTCGACGCTGTTGTTTACATGGGTGTTCCTGGTTACTATGGCGTTGGTGGTGTTGTCCATTTATTAATGGGTCAAGATGCTGAAGGTAAAGTCGTCAATCCATCTGGTCACGCTCCAGATACATTTGCGGCTTCTGCAAGTTCATCTCCAGCATATGTTAACTTTGGTCAAAATTCTATCGCCGTTTATCAAGAAGGCGTTTATGTTGGTTACAAGTATTATGAAACCAGATACGCTGATGCAGTGATGGGTCAAGGTAACGCAACAGGTACCAAAGGTATCTTCATGGGTGAAACAAATTGGGACTATGCTACTGAAATGGGTTATCCATTCGGTTATGGTATGTCCTATACAACTTTCAAACAAAAAATGAAGAAAGCCTCCTACAACTCCAAGAACGATACAATCGATGTTGAAGTTGAAGTTGAAAATACAGGTTCAGTGGACGGTAAGGCTTCTATCCAAGTCTATGTCAGTGCTCCATATACTGATTTCGATAAACAAAACGGTTTAGGCAAATCCGCTATCGCTTTAATGGCTTATGATAAAGTCGATGTTAAAGCGGGCGAAAAAGTTACAAAAACAGTTTCGTTTGATCGTTACTTCTTATGTACATATGACTACAAAGAAAATAAAACATTTATCTTGGAAGAAGGCGATTACTACTTCGCTTTAGGTAATGGTGCTCACGAAGCCATTAATAACGTCTTAGGCACAATGAACAGTGGCTATACCCTCGTTGACCACAATGGTAATCCATATACAGCCAATACTGAAGCTGTCCAAAAGATGCATATTGATGGTAACGACAGTTTATATTCTGTCTCTCATTACAATGACACAAAGGTTACAAACCAATTTGATGATGCAGATTATAACTACTATGCTACCGGTGCTAACAAAATCACTTACTTAGATAGACAAGACTGGGAAGGCACATGGCCAACCAAGATCTCATCCAATCCTGCACCAAGTAGTGCAAGTGATATGAGACAATATTACGATAAAGAAAACGATAACGACGGTGGCCTCTCCTATACAGAAGCCAAAGGCATCGACTATGATGTTCCTTACATCGATCCAGCCACTAACGAAGCTAAGAAAATCACCTTTGCTGAAATGAGCAAAGTTCCATTAGAAGGCACAGTTAAAGAAGGTAGATTTGCTGGTCAAGAAGGTGCTGATGTTTGGGATGCATTCATCAAGCAAATGAACTTAGATGACTTAGTCATTTCCGTTTCTGATAACCGTGGTATTCTCGACGTTCTCAAGGTTTCCAAAAAAGGTAACGCTGTCTTCGAAGGCCCAGAAGGTTTATTAGCCAAATATCAATATGGTGATAAGAGATGGGCTACTGGTTTCCCAACCGGTCCAACATACACTGGTACATTTGACCCAGAAATGCAAAGAAAATTTGGTGGTTTCTATGGTGAAGACGCTTTATTCTGTGGTGTTGCTTGTGTCAATGCTCCAGGTGCTAACATCAATAGAACTCCATATGGTTCCCGTGCTTCTGAATATATGTCCGAAGACGGTATCATGAACTACAATGTCGCTGCCAACATTATTGGTGAAGCAAGAAGAAAAGGTTTAATCATGAACATGAAACACTGCTTCTTAAACAACCAAGAAACTGGCAGACAAAGAATCCACACCTATTGTAATGAACAAGCAATTAGAGAAATCTACTTACGTCCATTCGAAGGCGGATTAACAAAAGGTCACAGCTTAGGTATCATGACATCCTATAACAGAATTGGTGCTAGATACGCTGCTGTCCATAAACCACTTATGGAAAACGTTATGAGAGGTGAATGGGGTTATCGTGGTTTAATCATCGATGACGCCTTAACCGGTGGTAATAATGACCAATATTCAAATGGTCCAGCCATGCTCCACAATGGTACAGATATGTTCTGTCTTGATGGTGGCCGTGGTGGTCAATTAAAACAATGGGTTACCCAAAATAACGATGGTACAATCCTTAGAGATTTACAAAGAGCTAATAAATACATCATGTACTCCATGTCCAGATCTTGGATGGGTGGTGTTACTGTTAGTGATGAAGACCTCGCTAAGAGTGCCAACCCATGGTGGAAACAACTTATTACTGGTATCACTGTTGGTGTTACAGTAGTTACTGCCGCTTGTGTTGCTGTTTATGTCCTTGCTGAAATCATGGATAAAAAAGGCCCAAAAGCGGATGCTGCTAAATAAGGAGGTAACAAGCAATGGAAAAGATTAAAAATTTCTTGAAAAACAAATCAGTCGGTTACTTCATAGCTGCTGGTACTGCACTCTTTTCACTCATCGTAGCAATCATCTTCTTTGTTACATATCGTAATCCAGACTTAGCAACCCAAATGGGTAATAAAGCTGAAGGTTGGGTTGCTGATACAATCGGCATCTTCCTCCTAGCAGGTTTCGTGGTCGAATTAGTAGTCTTGGCTTTACCTGAATACAGATTCATCCAAATCATCGCTCTACTAATGTACGCTTTAGCCTTCGTTAAAGAAGTCCTTATTATTCCAGACTTCCTTGCTGGCTTAGCCAATGGCGTTATGTATAACGGTGGTAACTTAGGATTTAACTTCTTCCTATTATTCTCTCTTCTTGCTATTGTCATCGCAGCAATTATTCCTGCCTTCATTGGCTTATACAAGAAAGAAGAAGAAGCAACTGCTGATATGCCAATTAAAGGCACTCCAAAGATTGTTAGAGTTTCTTGTGGTGCTGCCTTCTTACTCGCTGCTGTTTTAGTCAGCACAATTACATCCTCTGTTCTTACAAACGGTATCACAAATAGAGGCGGTAACGGTGGCAATTCAGGTAGTAATCAACAACCAGATAAAGTTGATCCTATCACCGATAGAATTAGAGAAGCTGCCGCTGCTGTTGAATATAACTTCGATCCTGAATCAGTTATCATCAAAGAACACGCAGCATATGCCTATTCAGCTGCAGATGCATCTGATGAAGTATACTTCAATGAAGACTATCCAAGTCTTTCCGCTGGTGCTTCAACAAGAGCAGGTCACGAATTAGTTTACTTATTCGAAGGTATCTTCTCTGAAGGTTACCACGGTGGTTATGGCACATATTCCGCAAACATCTATTTATGGGATGATGGCTTAATGTCTGGTAAATCTAATAATGATACATTCAAAGGCTATTGGTACAACTCCTCCATCGACTTCGGTACAGATGAAGGTGGTACTGATATTGCTGACTGCTTAAATATGGTTTGTGGTGATTCATATTCAAACTTCAAATCAATTCAAACAGACTCTGTTAAGGGCTTCTATCAAAGACAAGGCTATGTCTACCTTAACCCAGGTTGGGGCGGTCGTTCAGTCGTCGTCTCTGGCTATAAGTATTATCCAGATGTCGCCATGTTCATTGATACAGATCAAAAGACCGAATTCAAAGTTGGTGATGTCTTCAATAGAGAAATGGATTGGGCTGCTAATAAAGTTATTAAGAACTTAAATTACACACCAATCATGGAAGTTGATAGTGTGACATGGACATATCCAGAAGGCATGCTTGATGAAAATAACAAATTCACCGCTGCTGGCGAATATGAAATCAAAGCCAAATGGAAAGGATTTGAAGATTCAGTAACAATTAAAGTTGCTTAATAGTCAGTATTCAAACTTACAAAACAGGGTGTTGTCATTTGACAGCATCCTTTTTGTTTGCAATAATATAGGGCACATGGGGTCGTATTGGTTTCGACCAGGAATGGTTAGGCTCTAACTGCAGTCGAGTGATGACGTTATCATCAAAACAAAAATAACTGACAACAGTTATATGAGAGCTCCAAGAGCTCAACAACTCTGCTTAGCTTAATTTAGCTCCCGACATAGGGTCCGACGCATGGCGCCGGGCAGAGCATCCCCCAAGGTTTTATCCTTTCACGCTTGGGTAGGGTGTCATACCAAAAGGATAGGTGTCTAGAGTCGATAAGTTACTAGCGCCGAAAATCCGTTTATCTCGCACGTCCTAGTGAGTCGATATACGAAAGCGTGTTAAATCTTAATATCGTCTAAACTGTAGACGTTATTGAAGAGCCTTCTTGGGACAGGAGTTCAATTCTCCTCGGCTCCACCAAAA
>CAMNMM010000004.1:0-11899 GCA_946544655.1 uncultured Caryophanales bacterium
CATATCGAAGAATTCACATGGAACTTATTAATAGGTGGCATTATTATCCTCTTATCCATTGCGGTTTCCGCAATATTTGATTATCGTAAAGAGTGTCAAGCTAAGAAACATAATAAAGAGGAGGAAAACGAACATGAAGAATGTCCAAGTGAACTCTGAAATAGGTCGTTTAAAAGTGGTTCTTCTTCACGAACCAGGTGATGAAATCCATAACTTAACACCAAAGAAGTTAGATGACTTATTATTTGATGATATTCCATGGCTCCCATTAGCGAAGAAAGAACATCAAGCTTTCGCTAAAACTTTTAAGGATGCTGGAGTTAAGGTTGTCTATCTTACTGACTTAATGACAGAAGTTTTAGATTCCTCTAATGATATTAAGAATGAATTTGTAGAACAATTTATTAAAGAAGCGCATATCAGAAGTAATACTCTTAGAGAAGTCGCTACTGAATATTTAAAGAGCTTCAAAGACAATAAAGAATTAGTGCTTAAAACAATCGCTGGTATTAAAAAGAGTGAATTACCTAACTACCAAGTTAAATCACTTGCTGATCATGTTAATGATTATCCATTTGTCACTGATCCAATGCCAAACTTATATTTCACTCGTGACCCATTTGCCTCTATTGGTAATGGTGTTTCACTTAATAAGATGTATTCCGTTACTAGAAGTAGAGAAACAATCTTCGGTGAATATATCTTTAAATATCACCCAACATATAAAACAACGCCTTTATACTATTCCCGTTATGAAGATGTGAATATTGAAGGTGGTGACATCATGGTTTTAAATAACCATGTCCTAGTAGTGGGTGTCAGCCAAAGAACATGCGCTGAAGCAGTGGAACGTTTAGCCAAGAATCTCTTCTATAACAATGAAACAGATTTTGATACCGTCTTAGCGTTCACTATTCCACAAGCTAGAACATTTATGCATTTAGATACAGTCTTCACCCAAGTGGACGTTAATAAATTCGCCATTCATAAAGGCTGCTATGAAAAGTTAAAAATCTTTAGAATCACTAAAGACTTCAATAATGATAAGAAAGTCAAAGTTATGGAATTAGATCAAAAACTTGAAGACGTTCTTGAATCATATATTGGTTTACCAATCACTCTTATCCCATGTGGTGGTGGAGATACCATCAGTGCGGACCGTGAACAATGGAGTGATGGTAGTAACTTCGTGGCGATTGCCCCAGGTGAAGTTATCGCTTATGAAAGAAACGACATCACTAATGCCGCGTTAATAGAAGCAGGTATTAAAGTCCATATCATTCCATCTAGTGAATTATCTAGAGGTAGAGGTGGACCAAGATGTATGTGTATGCCATTAGTTAGAGAGGAATTATAAAAATGAACTTATATAAAAGAAACTTATTAACTTTATTAGATTTCACACCAGAAGAAATCCAATACTTATTAGATTTATCTCTTTCTTTAAAAAAGAAAAAACACAATGGTGAAGCCCATGATGTTTTAAGAGGTAAGAACATTGTTCTTCTTTTTGAAAAAGATAGCACAAGAACTAGATGCGCTTTTGAAGTAGCCGCTGCTGATTTAGGTATGAACGCTGTTTATATTGGTAGCAGTGGTTCTCAAATGGGTAAGAAAGAATCAATTGCTGATACCGCAAGAGTGTTAGGTAGAATGTTTGATGGCATTGAATATAGAGGCTTCAAACAAAAGACTGTTGAAGACTTAGCCAAATATTCTAAAGTTCCAACATGGAACGGCTTAACTGAAGAATATCACCCAACACAAATCCTCGCTGACTTTATGACCATCATTGAACAAAAAGGCAAACTTAAAGGTATTAAGATGGCCTACTTAGGTGATGGTAGATATAACATGGGTAATTCCTACTTAGTAGGGGCCGCGAAAATGGGCTTAGATTACCGTATGGTTGGACCAAAAGAATTATGGCCAAATGAACAGTTAAGAAATAGATGTTTAGAAATCGCTAAAAGCACCGGCGCTAAATTAACATTTACTGAAAGTGTTGAAGAAGGCGTTAAAGACGCTGATGTTATTGCTACAGATGTCTGGGTTTCTATGGGTGAAGATGCTTCCGTTTGGGAAGAAAGAATTAACTTATTAAAACCATACCAAGTTAATACCCGTGTCATGTCTTTAGCGGATCCTAAAGCCATCTTCATTCACTGCTTACCATCCTTCCATAACTTAGAAACTAAAGTGGGTATGGAAGTTTATGAGAAGTTCGGACTTAATGGTTTAGAAGTTACTGAAGAAGTATTTGAAGGTAAACAATCAGTGGTTTTTGATGAAGCGGAAAATAGATTACACACTATTAAAGCGGTCATGTTAGCCACTATGAAAGAGCAATAAGCTTAAAGCTTATACTCAATTGGTCACACACTGTGTGGCTTATTTGAAATAATAACCGCGTTCGATTCCAACTCAATTCCGCACTCACTGTGTGCGGTTTTGAAAAAGTAAAGGATGTATTATTCCATCACAATTTGTCACTCACTGCGTGTCGAATTGGAAAACTACGTAAAATTTTCTCACATTGCTGATAAAGTGTTATAGTAATAACAAGGAGGCTCATTTGCCATGAAAAAAAGATTTTATATCACAACCCCAATTTATTACCCAAGCGCTAAGCTTCACATCGGTCATGCGTATTGCACAACCTTAACCGATGTTTTTGCCCGTTATAAACGCTTAAGAGGATTTGAATGCTATTTCCTTACAGGTGCTGATGAACACGGCATGAAGATTGAAAAGAATGCTGCAGCCGCGGGTAAGACACCACAAGAATTCGTGGATGAAATTGTTGAAGGTTTCTATAAGTTATGGGATTTATTAAAAATCTCTAATGATGACTTTATTAGAACCACACAAGAAAGACACACTAAAGTGGTGCAAGACATCTTCTCTAAGATGCTCGCTAATGATGATATCTATTTAGGTAAATATAAAGGTTGGTACTGTAAAGAATGTGAAGCATTCTGGACAGATACACAAGCAGGTCCAGATCATCTCTGTCCTGACTGTGGTAGACCAGTCCAAATGGCGGAAGAAGA
The DNA here is from genome assembly GCA_946544655.1 of uncultured Caryophanales bacterium. GTDB lineage: Bacteria > Bacillota_I > Bacilli_A > RFN20 > CAG-826 > RUG14515. The sequence goes on from CAMNMM010000004.1 coordinate 3,054, forward strand.
AGCATACTTCTTTAAGACCAGCAAATATGTTGATAGCTTAATGAAGTTCTTTGATGAAAATCCAAAGTTCTTAGTGCCTGAATCTCGTAAGAATGAAATGATTAATACATTCATTAAGCCAGGATTAGACGACTTATGTGTTTCTAGAACATCATTCTCTTGGGGTATCCCAATTAGAGAAAATCCAAAACATGTTATTTATGTTTGGTTAGATGCATTAACTAACTACATTACCGCTTTAGGTTATGATAGTGACCATCCAGAATTATTTAATAAGTTCTGGCAAGATCCTGAAAGTGAAACAATTCACATCTTAGGCGCTGATATTACTAGATTCCACGCCATCTATTGGCCAATGTTCTTAGAATCATTAGGCTTAAGAAAACCAGATAGAGAATTCGTTCATGGTTTATTAATGATGAAAGATTCTAAGATGAGTAAATCTAAAGGCAATGTTGTTGACCCATATCCTCTCGTAGAAAGATATGGTGTTGACGCTGTTAGATATTACTTAACTAGAGAAATCAACTTCGGTAGTGATGGTAGCTTTGCGCCAGAATTGTTCGTTGAAAGAATTAACCAAGACCTCGCTAATGCGTTAGGTAACTTATTAAATAGAACAGTTTCAATGATTAATAAATACTTCGATGGTGTTGTCCCTGAATATAAAGGCCGCATCAATGAAGTCGATGGTAACTTAGAAGATTTAACAAAGTTAACGATTGAATCTTATGAAAGATTAATGGATGACTTAAAGATTACTGACGCTATCGCACAAGTTAACGAATTAGTGAATAGAGCCAATAAATATATTGATGAAACTGAACCTTGGGCTTTAGCTAAAGATCCAGAAAAGAGAAGTAATCTCGAATCAGTTATGACTCACTTAGCTAATTCCTTATATGTCGCTGGTATGCTTATGAAGCCAGTCTTAGTGACCGCTTCTGATAAGTTATTTGACCAATTAGGTGTCAGTGGTGATTTACTCAATTATGACAAAATTAAGCAATACGGTATCGTTTCTGACTTAAAAGTCGAGAAGAAAGATCAACTCTTCCCAAGACTAGATGCCGCTGTTGAAGTCGAATACATCCAAGGCTTAATGGCTAATAACAAATAACATTTAGTGTATAAAAATATTCCCTGCAATTTCCTTCGATTATTGCGGGGATTTTTTTATGAAATTTGCATAAAAAAATAAACTTGCTAAAATATAAGGCGCGCTATGTATTATTTAATCTTCGCCGTTACATTACTCATATTCCTAGGGACAATACTCTTGGTTCACTATAAATTCCCTAAACTTCAAAAGCTCATTGTTGAAAGAATAATGGCCTTTGTTTTAATGGCGATTTTTGTTGTGAGATTCATGTCTTATAAAGACGTGCAATTTATGGACGCTAATTTTGAACTCTATGGTTCCTTTGGTGGACCGATGAATGGCTTCCTTAATACCATTGGTAACTTATGCATGTGGCTTGAAGTGACAGCGATGTTAATGGTGTTACTTAGACCTTGGTCATATTTTAAAACCGCGAAGTTCTACACTAAATATGTGGCATTACCAATCTTACTAGTGTCCGCTATCTCATTACATCCAATGATTATGATGATGCAAGGAGATAATCACACTAGTGTCTTATCAATCATGCTTCCTATTGAAATAGGTGGTTTATTAGCCCTTGCTATTTTCTATTTAGCGAAAGATTTCAAAGTAAAAATATCTAAACATTCTTATCCTGAAGTCATTGCCTTTAGTGTTCTTATCAACATCTTCACCATGCCATGTTTTATGCCAAACTTCTTCTTTGGTATGGGTCCAATAGGTAGAACCGTTATTGATTTCAATGTTATTCATCGTATTTTCTTATATGGCTCATGCATTGTCATTCCATTAGGCATTTATTTCAGTCTAAGAAGCGCTCACCAAGATAAGATTCATTACTCTTTAGTGTTTATCTCACTTGGAACATTAATCTCTTATCTAGTGGGTCATAAATACGATGTTATTCTTAGACCATGGGATTGGCCATTACATTTATGTAACTTAGCGATGATTTTAATCCCTATCTGCTATATCTTTAGAACCAAACGCTTATTCTATTTCACTTACTTTATTAACGTCTTTGGTGCGGTTTTAGCGATGCTAATGCCTAACTATACTGAGTCAATGTTAGTGTTTAATCCTAATATTTGGTATTTCTGGATCAATCACTGCTGTGCCTATATGATGCCTTTATTAGGCGTCGCCTTATATGAATTTGAAAGACCAAAACTAAAACAGTTTGGTTTCTCTTCTATTTGGTTCTTTGTCTACTTCGTAATTGTCCTTACATTAAATACCATCTTCACTGGTTTAGAAGGTGTAGCAACACCTGTAGGCACTATAAGTGGCACTGACTATTTCTTTATTAACTCCACCTTTATCGCAGAAAAACTTGGTAAATGGGCGGAGAACATCTTTAATAACCTAGTTATCACATTCACAATTAATGGTCGCACAATGACCATGCATATTGTTTATCAACTTATCTATTATGTCGTTTATGCATTAATAGGATTTGGTATTTGGTTTGTATATCAGTTGATGTTTGATATCGCTGATTCGCATAAAGCATTACATTACAGATTGAAAGGTATTCGTATTGATAAACTCGCCCTTAAGTCGGCGTTAAATGGAAGGAGCTTAGATAAACCTATGGATGAAAATGTTGGTATTAGTTTAGAGCTAAAGAATTTCTCAAAGAAGTATGGTTTAAATAACTACTATTCTGCTAAAAATGTGAACTTATCCGTCAAAGGTGGGGAAGTATTTGGCTTCCTTGGTCCTAATGGTGCGGGTAAATCCACATGTATTAAATCAATTGTTGGTATTCAACCAATTACTGAAGGTTCCATCTCTGTCTGTGGCTATGATGTTAGAACACAAGGCGTAGGCGCTAAATCTCAAATTGGTTTTGTTCCTGACCATTACGCTTTATATGAAAACTTAACAGGTAGAGAATACCTTAACTATATCGCTGATATTTATGAAGTTTCTAAAGAAGATAGAAACGAACGTTTATCTAGATATATTGAAAGATTTGAATTAAAAGATTCAATTGATAATAAAATCAAAACCTATTCTCATGGTATGAAACAAAAGGTGACAATTATTGCCGCGTTAGTCCATGATCCAAAGGTTTGGATTTTAGATGAACCTTTAACAGGTTTAGACCCAACATCTATTTATCAAGTGAAAGAGTGTATGAGAGAACATGCTTCTAAAGGCAATATCGTTTTCTTCTCTTCTCACTTAATTGATATCGTTGAAAAGCTATGCGATAGAATCGCTATTATTAAACACGGAGAAATCCAAGCCCAATTATCTTTAAAAGATATCGAAAATAGTGGTCGTTCACTAGAAGAGTTCTATTTAGAGACAATTGGTGATAACACCACTAAAGTTGAAGGTAAATAATGAAACAATTATTGCAACTGACATTATTCCAACTCAAAGACAAAATTGATATGTCATGGATGAAGTCTAAAAAGACTTTAATCCAATCAATCGTCTTTGGTATACTCAAATTCCTTTTAGTGGTAGCAATTGTTTTCGCTGTCTTATTTGTATTGTCTTATGTCGGTTTTATTTCTAAATATCAAGATGTCTTACCACTTTTTACGATGTTCTTAACGGTCATCACTTTCTTAAGTTTATGTTCATCAACTTATAACTTAACTAAGTCTTTATATCTCGCTGATGACAATAAGGTTTTAATTACATTCCCAGTTAATGCGAATAAGTTATTCTTCTCTAAATTATTCGTCTATTTCTTCTATGAATTAAAGAAATCGTTCTTGTTATTAATCCCAGGTGTCTTTGGCTTCTTATTATTTGAAACCATTGGCTTTAAAGGCAGAGAACTAAGCGCTTTAACGCTTCTTTGGATGATTATTCCAATTATCTTATTAGTGGTTATCCAAGTCCTTTTAAGTGCGGTTATCTCTATTCCATTTATGTATGTATATCGCTTGTTTAAGCGTAACCAAATATTTGACTTAATCGTTGTTGGCGCTGCCGTTACTGTCTTTATTATCGCAGTCATTAATTTGATTAATCTCATACCGGATGATATTGATTTAGATAGACAGTGGCCATCCATGGTCAATGGCTTTGAAAACTTTATTGTTACTTTTGATAAATATGCTTACCCAATTAACTTATATTCACGTGTCTTCTTTGGTGAATCTAGTAGTAGTGGTTTCCATTACCAATTAGTGGGTATGACATTCCTTAAAACATTAATCGCTATTGGTGTTATTGGTTTATTAACATTATTTGCGTTCTTACTTATTAGACCAGTCTATTTCAAGATGATCTATAAGACTTTTGAATTTGATAAGAACCCACAGTTAGCGGCTAAAAGGAATGTGAGACATAAGAAATACATCACCTTCGCTAATAAGGAATTTAAGTTATCATTTAGAGACTTTGATATCTCTGGTTCATATATCGCTATTTATATTATTATTCCTATTTTATTGTTATTTATGGACCGTGTGATTTCAGCGATTTCTACCTCTATGAGAGGCGATAACATCGCTATCGCAGTTAATGTCTTATTAACTATTCTTCCTTTATTAGCGAGCAACTCCACAGTTGCGACCTTATATTCTAAAGAAGGTAGAACAGCTTATTTAACAAAGAGTAATCCTGTTAATCCATTTATTCCTTTAACGAGTAAACTATTGTTTAACTTATTATTCTGTGTCCCATCAATTGTGGCTTGTTCAATTATTTTTGCAAATTTTAGCGGATTAGGGGTACTAATAGCCGTCTTATTTAGTGTGTCAGTATTATTAATTCAATACGCTCACATCTTCTATAGTGCGGCACAAGATATCATGAATCCACAAAATGAGGTCTATGCCACAACCGGTAGTGATTTCAATAATCCAAATGAGGCTAAAGCCACAATTATGGCCTTTGTTGGTTCATTTATCATTACCTTTGTCTTATATTTCATGCTTGTGGAATCTACGACATTACATGGTAATTACATATCCGCTTTTGTGAGATTATTAATTATCGCAGCGGCGCTATTCGCAGGATTCTTATTTCTTTTCATTAAAAAGATACAAGCGTTCTATTATGAAAAGTAAAGGAGGAAAGGTATGAAGAAATCAACAATATTGTTACTTGCCCTTGTCTATATCGTTTCCTTCTTTGTGATTGGTCTTTTAGGCCATTCCATCAGAAACTATAATCCAGAAGTCTATCCAGAAAGCATTGAGATTATTGATCCTGATAATAGAACAGAGATGTCAAAAGACACTGTTGACCCTGATACAGGTGAACTTTTGTACAATTATTACTTCGTCTATAAGAATTACAAAAGTGGGGATAGTGTTAGAATTAAAGCGAACATTAAACCTGATAATTGCACCTATCCAGACATCAAATTTACCAAGGATGAAAGTGATACTTCTTTCAAAATTGACACACACGAAACAAATCCAAATGTTGAAAAAAACTTCGCTTTAATCACGTTAACTGGTGAATTAGAGACAGTTTTATCAACACCATTCTTTGTGTCCGCCACAAATCCTGGTACACAAATAAAACTCAAAGTTTGCATTACATTCGTTAGTCCGCTCTTATCTTAAAAGATATTGTAAAATAATATTTATTGGTTATGATAATTGAGCGACTTAACAAAGGAGGTCTTTGTTATGAAAAAAGCCAAATTAAGTACGTTTTTAGTTACATTACTATCATTAACAAGTTTGATGGCTTGTGATCCAAATAATATTCCAAGCTCAAACTCAAATAGTAATAGTGGTTCAATCAGTAGTTCCGATAGTGGTTCTTCTGAAAGCACTTCTAAACCATCAAGTTCAGGTTCTGTTATCGACTTAACATCTATTAAGTTAAACAAAACTGAAACAAGCATTTTATTAAATTCTAAAGAAACATTAACTGTTTCATTCACTCCAACTAACGCCACTGATAAAGAAGTGGAATGGAGTAGTGATGACGCCACTATTGCCAGTGTTGATAACGGTGTAGTCACCGCTAAAAAGATTGGTGTGGCTAACATCACTGTTAAGAGTAAGAAAAACGCTAGTATTTCTGCTACTTGTAAAGTAACAGTTAAAGATAACGTTATTTTATCTAACGTTTCTGCTAAACATGAATTTGTCTTATTTGAACAAAATAGAGCCAAAGATGAAAAGAATGATGACGGTTTCTATGATCACACACAATCATATAAAGTTGGTGATGATAACCCATTCAATGTTAAACCAGCTTTGACAGTATTAGACGCTAAAACATATCAACCAGTTAGTGCTAGCCAATGGTTACATGATTTCACAATCAGTGCAAAACTTGGTGATACTACTGTTGGTGAAGAATATTTCAAAGTTTTAGACGCTCGTGAATGTAACGTCGACTTCACTGAAGAGGCTGTTGGTAAAACATTTACCATTACTATTGCCCCAGGTGGTGTTGATGATTCAAGAGTGGCTTCTTTAACTAAATCCATCACTGTTGATGTTATGGATGGTTATAACGTTTATAACGCTAAAGAATTAGGCTATTTTGATACCCGTCCTGTTGATTTCACCAGTGATTCACCAGTCATGGAAGATGGTAATGACTGGAGAGTTCAATGGAGAGAATTCAAAACCGCGAACAATATGGATGTTGATTATGTCCCAGCCGCTTTAATCTTCCAAACAGATATTGCTGTTACTGCTAGTGACTTACCTGCTAACTTCTTCTATACCGCTGAACAAGCTGCTGCTTTAAATGATAGAAAAGCTGCTGGTTCATTAGTGGACTTCACATTCTTCTATGAACGTACCATTCCAGGTAATATGACCGTTGAAGGTAACTATTTTGATTTAGACTTCTCTGCTATTCCATTAATTAAAAGAGATAGACAAAAAACCACAGCGGAAGGTGAAGTTATTGGCCACGCTTCTGCATTTAAAACACTCGCAGGTGATGATGTTATCTTCCGTAACATTAATATGACAGGTAACGGTAAGAAAGCCACAGGCGATGAAGATAAGATCTATAGTGGTGGTATCATCTTTGTTAAAGGTGCGGGTTCTAAAACCTTAAAAGCCTATAACATGATTGCCACTAAGTTCTACATCACATTCTTTGGTGAAGAAGGTGATGAAGGTGAATCGTTTACTCAATTTGAATTAGATAAAGTTAAATGTTTTGATAACTATAACTCCTTCTTATATAACTGGGGTTCCGTAATTACCGCTAAAAACACATTATTTAGAAGCTGCGGTGGTCCAGTTCTCATTCAAGACCATACTGATACTGATACATATGAAGAAAACAATGGTATGACCGTTCTTGGTCACGCCCCAACCGCTAACTTCATTGATTGCACAATCAAGAACTATGTCACTGGTTCAGAAGCTTGGTTCCAACAATTTGGTGCGACAGCTAAAGCTGGTGAAATTAAAATGTTATCCGACTTATTCTATGCTACAGGATTAACAAAATCTTATGTGACTAATGATAAGGGCGAAGGTAAACTCTATGCCGCTTTATCCGCTGCTGATGAAAATGCTTTCTTCAACTTCATTGTCTTAAATAAATCTGGCAATGCTGAAGGTATTACAACCACTCCAGCGTGTGGCACAGTTAACATGATCAATACTGGTGTAACTAATACATTTGATTACCGTCAACCAGCATATGATAGTGTTTATCAAGCCTATGTTGCATATAGCGCTGCTAGTGATGAAGATAAGCCAGCCGCTCAACAAGCCTTAATCGCCGCTGCTATGGCAAAAGGCGTTGAATTTGCTCCTGACTATTCTGATGCTAACGATAAGATTACTGCTTATATTACAGGCATCTGCACACAGCATATGACATTAAGAGGTCTTAACAACGCTGGCGCTCCAGTTATGGATTTAGGTGAGAAATTTGGTTTATTAGCCTATGATGGCGCTAACAATTTCTTACAACCAATGGAAAGCATTGCTGCAGGTACTGTTAATAAATTCACTCCAACAAGTGATCAATTAGCAAGTATCCCAAGCTATGGCGCTGTCTATTTCGGTGGTATGGCCTTAGTAGTGGAATTAACCCCATACGTGGCTTAATTAACTCAATAAAACAAACAAAAAGAGTGGTCCACACAAACGGATCACTCTTTTCACATCCAATAAAGACTAATAAACAAACGTTAATGATTTAATGAAAACTCTACTCTTTTCTTCATCGCTATTGGTGAGTTTAAGAGTCTTACCGTTAAGTTCAGTAGTATATTCTTTTTCTACTGGTTCACCATTAGCTGGTTTTAAATCAACTGTGTTAGTGTCATTAACGTATAGCACCGAATCAGTATCAACATTAGGATTGGTATTACCAGTTGCGTAATCCATATATGGCTTATGATATGTTTGAGCGGTAATAGTGACTGATTTGATTGTTTCTACGAATGTGAATTCTAATGAACCTTGAGCACTAGCGGAACCAATGATTAATACTTTCTCACCCTTATTAGGAATATCATTAGATATTTGGCATTTACTGTTCTTTACTTCACTAACAAAAGTAGTAGTGGCAACTTGGTTGATGTAATCTAATAATTTAGTGTCTAATGCTTCTGTACTGACTGAACCACATGTTGGATTAAATAAATTTATAGTTAATGTCTTATCAGCGACTGGTGTCTCTAAAGAACCAATACTGAAAGTACTGGATGAACTTGTAATTTCACTTGTGGAAATACTAGAGGAAGAAGTGCTTTCTTTGCTTGAATCTACACTTGAGGATATAACAGTGCTAGCAGGTGTATTACTACTTGTAATATTGTTTGAAT
>CAMNMM010000005.1:0-11490 GCA_946544655.1 uncultured Caryophanales bacterium
AATTTAGTTGATATGTTTATAGACAGAGGCATTGAAACACCATTTAAGCCAGGATGTGCTAATTTCCCAAAATTTGATGGAGGCTATATTTCAAAAGCTCAACATGAAGCAGGATTTGAAACAAATAATAAAGGCGCTGAAGGCGCGGCATATACAATCATTGTTGTATCAAAGGCTGGTATTCCTGAAGAACCAGTTAGATTTAAATTAGACCGTCCATTCGCTTATGCAGTGACCACTAAAGAAGGAATTCCTGTCTTTATGGGTAAGGTAACTAGCCTTCCTAACGCGTAAAAACACGTGTATTTTCAAGACTATTGATTGTATTTCTCAATAGTCTTTTTTTGTGGTATAATTTGTTAGATATGCCAAACAAAGAATTAGAGAAAAAAGTTCAAGAACATGAAGAGATGGTGAACTCTGGCAAGCCTAGAGATAAGAAAGCAACTCTTAAGTACATACTAAATATTTCCATTGTTCTAATTGCCACCGCTTTAGCAATATTCTTTGCTATTAAAGATGACGCTCATGAAATCTGGGATTATTTATCAACCGCTGATGTTAACTATTTATTAATCATTCTTGCCGTTATGGCGGGTTGTGTTTTAGTTAGAAGCTTTATTCTCTTCTGTTTTGCTCACTTATTTACTAAAAAATACTATTTCCATCAAGCGATCGCTGTTGACCAAATTGGTCAGTTCTATAATGCGATTACTCCTGGCGCTAGTGGTGGTCAAATCATGCAAGCTTACACCTTTAAGAAACAAGGCGTGCAAGTTTCTAGTGCAGTTTCTATGCTTGCTATGTATTCCATTGTTTATCAAGTAGTGTTAATCGTCTTTGGCACAGTCTCATTTATCGTTAAATATGACTTTATCAATTCCCTTGGTTATTTTGAAACTGGTATTAAGATTCAAGAGATGCCTCTTAGATTACCAATCTGGCCCTTAACAATTATCGGTTTTATTTTAAACCTCGGTGTTATCGCTATTGTCTTCTTGATGGGCTATTGGCACGGTTTTCATAATTTTGTTATGGGTCCTGTTGTCACTTTACTGAGTAAAATCAAAATTGTTAAGAATCCTGATCAAACAAGAGAGAACCTCCGTATTCAAGTGGAAAACTTCAAAATTGAATTCAGACGTTTAAGCACAAACATTCCATTCTTACTTTTAATCATTGCTTGCTTTACGGCTTATATGATTTTGAAATTCTCTGTTCCATTTTTTGTTGGTAAGGCTTTAGGCAATCAGTCTTTACAGCCTGATTACAAGCAATTCTGGGACTGCATCTTCTTAAGCAATTATCACCAAATGATTACTGGTTTAGTTCCTGTTCCAGGTAGTGCGGGTGTTTCTGAAGCTGTTTTCCATAGTTTATTTATGAATCCAAACAATCTGGAGAGTGGCTTCTTCATGGCTTGCGTTGATGGTATACCAGATAAAGCTAAAACAATTGCGCTTTGCCGTTCATCGTTATTAGTTTGGCGAAGTTCAACATTCGTTATTCCAATTCTCATTGGTGGCTTTGTCGCTGCTTTCTATCGTTCTTCACCAAAAAACGAAGCACATATGGGTGATATTCCAAACAGACAAACATTCTACTCCTTACAAAAGGAAACTTATGTTGAAAGATATGAAGAGGTTGCCTCTTTAGTGGAAACTTCTAAGCTGTCGCGTGAAGCGATATTAGCAAAACTAAAACCAAATAGTCGTAAAAAGAAGCCTAAGAAAAAGAGTAAAGGTAATGTTCCTGCGGATATTTCACAAAATGAATACGACGATGTGGAATTAGATGATATGGGAGATAATTAATGCGCATAGCCATCTTTACTGATACATATCCTCCATTTGTTAATGGTGTTTCGACATCCACTTTCAACTTGGCTAATACTCTTGTAGCACATGGTCATGAAGTGCTCGTTGTAGCGCCTAGATCAACGGATGGTAAACTAGAACAAATTGGTAACGTCTTATATGTCCCAGGTATTTATTTGAAGAAATTATATGGTTATAGATTTACAAATATCTTCGCTAATAAGCCAGTGAAGATTATTAAAAACTTCAAACCAGATGTTATTCATAATCAAACTGACTTTACCATTGGTGTTTTAGCAAGACGTATCGCTAAGATACTAAGAATACCAATTGTTTATACATATCACACATCTTACGAAGACTATACATATTATGCCGTGCGTGGCTTAATGGAACGTTTCGCTAAACGTGTAGTGAGAGTGTATTCCAAAGAACTCGCTAATCGTATGACAGAATTTATTACTCCAAGTGATAAAACCAAAGAATATATGCGTTCAGTCGGTAGTGATGCCTATATTAATGTCATTCCTACTGGTATTGATTTTTCTATCTTCAAAAGCGATAAAATCGATATGGAAAAAGCGAAGAAATTTAAGGAAGAACACAGTATTAAAGAAACCACTAAAGTATTCTTGCTTTTAGGACGTGTCGCTAAAGAAAAGAGTATGGATGTCTCCGTTAAAGACTTTGCTCATTATCATCAAAAACATCCAGAAGTGGATAAAAAACTTCTAGTGGTGGGTGATGGTCCATATCGTGAAGAATTAGAACTATTATGTGAAGAATTAGGTATTAGCCATCTTGTCGATTTCATCGGCTTCGTTCCTGCTACTGAAGTGCCATTCTATTATCATCTTGCAGATATTTATACATCCGCTTCAATTACTGAGACTCAAGGCTTAACATTTATGGAAGCTATGGCGGCTGGTAAAATCGTTTTAGCGAGATTTGATAGTAACTTAACAGGCACTATCATCAACGGTAAGACCGGTTTCTTCTTTACTGATGATGCTTCCTTTGTGTCACAAGTGGAAAAGATACTATCTTTAAGCAAAGAACAAAAACAAGCCATTATCGATGAAGCTTATCGTATTGTCGATGTCTATTCTATCGATAAATTTTATAACAACGTAATGAGGGTTTATAAACGTGCCATCCGCAAATACTGGTAGTCGTAAAATTAAAGGCATTAAACTCTATAAGGATCATGTGACCTTATCCTTTTTTAAAGGTGAGCCATTAAAAATCTCTAAAGAAGCTTTTGTGTCTTCTTATTTATACGCGGGAAAGAACTTATCTAGTAAAGAGATTGCTTCTTTAGAAGAAATCACTGCGATGAGTACACTTCTTAACTACGCTTTACAAATTGTGAGTAAAAAACATCTCAGTGAAAAAGAGATGCTAGAAAAACTCATAAAAAAGGAAGATAACTATGCCGCTGCAAAGAAAGTTATCGCTAAATTAAAAGAAAACGATTTATTAGATGATAAAGCCTTTATGCAAGATTTAATCGCTTGGGATAATGAAAGAAACTTTGGACAAAATAAAATCGTTAAGCATCTTAAAGATAAAGGCATTCCTGATGCCTTAATCAATAAAGTTAATTTCCCTCAAAGTATCGAGAGAAAGAAAGCTAAAGCCTTACTTGATAAGTTAGATAGGAAATACGCTAAATACGCTTATGAAAGTAAGAAGAAACATGTTTATCAAGCGTTAGTGACGCAAGGCTATAATCACGATATTGCTAGAGAAGTCACTAATGATTTAAAAAGAAAAAATGATAAAGTTGAACAAAGCCTATTAACTAGAGACTATGAAAAGATCAAAAGCCGCTACGAAAAGAAATATGAAGGCTATCAATTAAAACAAAAGATTTATGCCGCTTTAGTTAATAAAGGTTATAAATATCAAGAAATTAAAAAAGTATTGGAGGATTTTACATATGAAGATGATAGTGGATTTTAATGATCACGAACACATTGAAGGACAATTCTTATTAGGAAATGTCTCAAAAGGTGTGAACACTAATGGTGGAGCATATCTCTCTGTTGAACTTAGAGACGCTAGTGGTCAAATCATTGCTAAAAAGTGGGATGCTACTTTGGCGGACGAACAAATTTTTATTGTCGGTAACGTTTTAGCAATTACTGGTGAAACAAATAAATATAAAGAACAATTACAATTAAAGATTCTCACCGCTGAATTAGTGCCCCTAGATGAAATAGATGTCGAGAAGTTTGTTAAAGCTCCTCCAGTCGCTAAAGAGGTATTAATTGAAAGATTTAATAAGCACGTCGCTTCTGTGAAGAATGAGGATTGCCAAAAGATCTTACAATATATGATTAAGAAGTTTGGTGATAAAATCTTCTCCTATCCAGCGGCGGTATCTATTCATCACGAATATAGCAGCGGCCTTCTCATGCATAGTGTCACTATGGCGGACCATGCCGCTTATCTTGCCCCAATCTATGGTGCAGACCATGATTTAATGATTACAGGCTGCTTATTACACGATTTCGGTAAGATTATTGAACTCGAAGGACCAATCGTTTATAAATATTCTTTAGAAGGTAAATTATTAGGTCATATTAGTATTATGTGCGCGGAAATAAGAAAAGCCGCGGATGAACTTAAGCTCACTGGTGAAATTCCATTACTTCTTGAACATATGGTGTTATCACATCACGGGCAACAAGAATTTGGTTCCCCTGTGATGCCATACACTAAAGAAGCCTTATTATTATCCTTAATAGATAATTTAGATAGTAAAATGGTTATCGTAGATAAAGCCCTTCAGGACGTCGAACCAGGTAACTTCTCTAATAAAGTATTCCCATTGGATAATAGAACCTTCTATAAGCCTATCAAATAAAAGAAAAAAGGATTGATGATAAATAAGTCGTCAATCCTTTTAATTTGCCTTCTAGAGGTTGTTTTTAATCGTTTCAGCGATAACTGGAAGGTTTAAACCTTCAACATTAGACTTCATTTCTAATTCAAAGCCATCATGACCTTCATATCGTGGAATCACATGCACATGGAAGTGCTTGACTGTTTGTCCTGCGGCTTCATAGCAGTTAGTTAAGATATTCACACCTTTAGCCCCTAAGAATTGAATACTAATTTGACCAATACGTTGGGCCACATCCATGACTTTATGCATAAGCTTATCTGGTGTGGATAAGAAGGTGTCATAGTGTTTCTTAGGAATCACAAGAGCGTGACCTTTAGTGACTTGAGAAATATCAAGAAACGCTAAAACGTCTTCATCTTCAAATAACTTATAGCAAGGTATTTCACCATCAACGATTTTACAAAAAACATCTTTTTCCATATATGTTTATCCTCTTAAAACTATGATAGCACAAAAAAGGAGGTCTAAGCCTCCTTAATTGTTATTTTGATTAATCAAATAATTCTGGGAATGTTGATTTGAAGTAGTCGTAGACTTTTGTGTCGTGATACTTGAGTTCCATCTTTTCGACCCAGTGTTTCTTGGATAATGTTTGATATGTATCATTACCCGCGACTAATTGGACGATTTCGTTGATGTAGTTTTCAAGTTTGTTCATGGCATCGGTTAATTCGCTACCTTCTAAATCAGCATATGTTGCTTTATTGAGAACTTTACTCTTAATCGCATCTTCCACTAAGACGAGATAGTAGGTGTTATCGCTCTTGAAGAGAATGTCGTTTTGGACTTTTTCATCAGCGATTCTGCTTGTCTTTCTGAGGAAGTATTGATTGTTGATCTTACCAACGACGTTGACGAGGTTTTTGCTACCAGCAACTTCGTTTGTCTTCCATTCGTTAGCAGTTGTGTCGTATGAGTATTCAACACAAGCTTCACCGAGTAAGGCGTTAGCAACGTTGATATCAAATAATTGATTCTTGATGCTATCTGGTAAGTCACTGACACCGACGGATTTCACATACCAACCTGTGGATGTGTAGTCTTTTAATTGAAGTTCACGTGTCTTGATTTCTTGACCAACTTTAACTGTGTAAGCACCGCTATTGGTGTAAGTGCTTTCGTTTTCAGATAATTTTGGATCATCATCAATCTTCTTGAAATCTTCCATCATGTTGCCGTAGTTTGTACCTTCAAAGTATTTGTAATCAACACCTTGAACAGTGGCTTGTGCTGGTGTGCCAAATGCTTCAACGGATAACTTATAGGCAGGATATGTGTCGACTTGGTTGGCTGTGTCTCTCATGAACGCACCAATCCAAGCTTCAGAGACAGTCTTGAAGGAATCAAGTGTAATAGCGTCTGTACGAGTTTGATCGAAGATGTAATTGTTAACGAATTTCTTCATTAAGTCTTCGGCTTTACCGATGTACTTGCTATCTTCAGTGATGGATAAGACACTAATGTGTCTAGCAGATGTACGGCCTAACGTGTCGTAGGATTCATCGAGAATGTATTGTTCAACGAGAAGTTGACGATAGATATCTGGAATGAGTTTATCTTCGACATAAGTCGCATCTTGTGTCTTTTCTTCCGCTTGGTCTAACGCCGCATTGCTTTGGTAGTTAGCGCGGTGGAGAATGAAGTCAGGATTACCTTGGATGTTTTCAGCTTGATCTTTGAAGACTTCGTAATCTTCAACGTCAGCTGTTAAGACACCTTCAAAGAGTTCAGCACCTGTTACTGCACGAACGTTGTTTTCAATGTCAGCAGCAAGAGAACGTAAGTACTTTTCTTCTTTGAAAACGTTTCTTTCACTGTAGGAACCACCAGAGATGGCGGAATATAATTTTTCAGCGATACGTTTTTCAATGGTTTCCCATTTTTGATTTAAACGTGCATATTCGGATTCACTTGGAGCGGCATCATCAGCGACTTCTTTGTTAGCGTCGTCGACACGATGACCAGCTTTGTTCTTGGTCCAATAAGCACTGTGAGCTTTAATGAATTCATCAGCTTTCTTTTTGTCGCCGTTTTTATAAGAATTAACAGCTTCTTTTAAGGTGATTTCTTCACTACCTTCTTTAGCGGTGACTTTGTTGTAGTTACCAAAGACGCTAATGGAGTATTGATATAACAATTCATTTAAGACATCTTGGGCAAGATTGCCATCACGATATGCATCGTAGATATCTTTGAAGTTGTTGTTGTAGATTGTGCCATCATAACCAGTGACTGTGACGACTGGAGAGTTTTTATCATCATAGGCCTTTGGCTTGGCAATAATGTCATCACTACATGAGGCGAGAGCGAATGTGCTAAGTAACGCGATTGCGGATACTTTTAAGATATTTTTACGCATAGTAGTAATAATCTCCTTCCTCAGTGAAGTTAATGTATCTTGGGTCTGTTGAAGTTGTTGGATTCTTCTTTAATTCATAGAAGTCATCAGCAACTTTTTCAGGAACAAGACGTGTTAATGTTGGGGATAATTCACCGGTAATAGCGTTTCTTGTGGTGTATTGAGCATCACGGTTGTATTCTTGGAGTTCTAACATTTCTGTATATGTTCTCCAGTCTTCCGCTAAACCTTGTTCTTGCTTATAAGCATTGTTTTCTTGTTGAGCTTTGATATAAGCGTCAATTTGATCACCTAAACCTTCAGCAGCATCTTTGAATTCGATGGTGACTTGGGTCTTGAGGTAGTTGTATAAACGATAGTCATATGTTTTGTCGAAGGACTTAACATTATTTAAGATATCGTCTGCACGTGTTTTGTAATCAGCAATGTCAGAGCTTTGGATGTAGTTGACATAGGATCTGGCGTTTGGATTGTAGCCTTCTTCACCTGGTAATTTTGTATCGTAGTATGTGGCGAATTCAGCGTAATCATACATGGATTCTTCAATGACCATGAAGTGAATACCGAATTGGCTACGAACACCAACGATAACGTTACCTTTTTCATCAACTAAGTAACCTTGAGCGTTGAATCTTGGTAAGGTTGCATCGTAAACAGTGTTGCTTGCAAGATTATCAAATTCATCTCTTGGGTTAGCTAATGTGCTGTAGTCAGCTCTCTTAGCATTCTTGATAACGAAAACGTTATGTAAGTTGAAGTACTTATTCCAAACAATGTTTCTTGGATATAAAGCAGTGGAACCACCAGCTAATTTATTGTTCTTAGCGTCGGTTGTAACATCAGCATATTCACCAAGTTTAACGAATGCTTCGTATGGAACTTCAACGACGTTCGCTGGTAAAGCGTTTTTGACATCATCAGTGATACCTAAACCGGCTTTGATTGTTGCAGCAGCAGCATCAGCAGCGTTAGCGGCATCATAGAGGTTGTCATAAGCATATAAACCTAAGCGGAATTCGTTGACCATTGTTTGACCGATGGAAGAAGCAACGTTTGTAACGATACCAACATCGCCACCTTTATCAGCGGATGTATCTTCACTCTTTAAAGCGGTTTCAGTGAAAGTCTTTTCACCTTTGGCTAAAGTTTGAACGACATCGTAAAGTTTCTTTGCTTGTTCTTCACTAACTGTACCTTTATAGAACTTTTCATCGGCGTTGCCAGCTTCATCAACTTTCACTAAGATGTGACGGATGTGATATGGCATAGCTGGTTTGACATCTTTTTCAGCGGATGTGCCATCAGCTTTGATACCTAAGAATTCTTCTTTTAAACCTTCAGCTGTGTATTCGTCAGCGAACCAGGTTTGCATGACAGATTTTTCTTCTTCATAGATGAAATATTCTTTTAAGCCTTTTTCATCTTCGACATTTTTACTTTCGAGGATTGCTTTCCACTCAGTGTCGTAACTGGTACCATTGTTCTTGGCGTTCTTATCAGCTTGTGCTTTTTGTTCTTTGACTTGGTTTGCAGCCCATTTTTCAATTTCGTCGTAATTCTTTTCGCCTTTAAAGCCTTTTTCTTTAAATTCGTAACGAATTAAGACTTCTAAGATTTTGTCATAGAACTTGCTGATACCATTTGTTGTACCGTTGTAGGCATTGTAAACATCGTCAGTTAAAAGAGCGATCTTTTCTTTACTACCATAAGGAGTAAATGTAGCGATTGCAGTTTTATCTGAGGTGACGTTGCCACAAGCGGACAAAGCCATAGCAGCAATGAAGCCAGTAACTAGTGTTATTGATAGTTTACTTTTCTTCATTTTTAACTCTCCTTTTTCAAATAACAGCGCGAATATTATAAATATTCTAATTTTTTTATGCAACAAGTTTGTTAACAAACCGCTTCTTATCGTATGAAAAGCATGCTCTTTAAAAACAAAAATTATCATATCGTTTGCTTATATAGTTTCTTATAAGTAGAATATTTCACGGAATTTGAGGTAAGAGGTATGTCTACTTTAAAAATAATCAACTTACACGCTAGTGTTGACGGAAAAGAAATACTTAAAGGCGTAAACCTTGAAGTCTCTGAAGGCGAGACAGTAGCGTTACTTGGTCCTAACGGACACGGCAAATCGACACTTTTAAGTGTCATCATGGGTCATCCAAGATATGAAGTCACAGAAGGCAGCATTTATTTTGATGATAAAAATCTCTTAGAGTTATCTGTTGACGAACGTTCTAAACTTGGATTGTTCTTAGGCATGCAATCACCTAGTGAGATTCCAGGCGTAATTAACTCTGACTTTTTAAAAGCCGCAGTAAATGCCAGAAGAGAAAAACCAATTTCTACATATAATTTCTATAAAATATTAGACCAAGCCACAAAAGAATTAAAAATGCCATTCGATTTAGCGACTAGATCATTAAACGAAGGCTTCTCTGGTGGTGAAAAGAAGAGAAATGAAATCCTTCAAATGGAATTATTAAAACCAAAACTCGCGATGCTTGATGAAATCGACTCTGGTTTAGACGTTGATGCTATGCAAGTTGTTGCTGATGTCATTAATAAAGAAAAAGCTGAAGGTCATGGTTTCCTTGTGATTTCTCACTATGCTCGTTTGTTTGACATGATCCACCCAACAAGAGCGGTCGTCATGATTAACGGTCGTATCGTTTTAGATGGTGGTCCAGAAATCTTCAAACGTATTGACCAAACTGGCTATGAATTTATCAAGACAGAATATGGTGTCAATATTGAAAAAGACGATGTTGAAATGAATAAAGTTTCCATCGGTGCATGCGCTGTGAAGGAAAGTATTAAGTAATATGGAAAGAACTATTATTTCCAACGTCAAAAATACTATCTCCAGTGGTGATTATTTCATCGATGGTGCTTTTCTATCTGGTGAAAAAGTCGAAATCGAAATAGAGGTTAATTCAATTTGCGATATTCTTTTAGATAATTTAAAAGATATTAAAGATTTAAATATTGTTATTAATCAAGACAGTAATGTCAGATTATCATTCATCGCTGAAGATGAAATGAAATCATCAAATATCAACATTACAGTGAAGAATAACGCAACACTTAATGGCTATTTCGCTGATTTTGCAGAGAAAACACTAGAACTTCACTGTAAGGTCAACTTAGTGGAAGAAGGCGCTACATGTACATATAAAGTAGCTTCTTTAGTCGCTGGTGAAGATAAAAAACTAGTGGATGTTTCTATCGATCACATTTCACCAAGAACGTATGGTAAATTTGATTGCTATGGAATCTGCAAAGATAAAGGTAAAATTGTCGTCGCTGGTACATCTCACGTCTTTAAAGGCGCAGTGAAAAGTAAAGCGCAACAAAATTCCAAAATTATGGTCTTTGATGAAAGCAGCGATGCTTCCACAAAACCAGTTTTAAAAATTGATGAAAACGATCTTGAAGCCAGCCATGGTTCAGTCGTCGGTAAGATAAATGATGAGCACTTATTCTATTTAACTTCACGTGGATTAAGTGAAGAAACCGCTAAAGAATTAATTACTTGGGGTTACTTAAACCCAATTCTTGAAGGTTTCAAAGAAGAAGACGTCAAAAATCATATTTCTTCTTTAATTGAAAGGAGAATGTAATATGTACGACGTTTATAAGATTAGAGAACAATTCCCAATGTTAACAGGTGATATCAAGATGCAAAATAAGCCTCTTGTTTTCCTTGATAACTGCTCAACCACATTCAAACCACAATGTGTCATCGATGCAATCACTGAATATTATACAAAGTATAATAGTAATTCTCATCGTGGGGATTATGACTTATCTTATAAAGTTGACGTCATGATTGAAGATGCACGTAAAGAAGTTGCTACTTTAGTGAACGCTGAACAAAACGAAGTCGTTTTCACTGATGGGGCTACTGGTGCATTAAATTTAGTGGCTTATGGCTATGGCTTAAAGTTCCTTAAAAAAGGTGATGAAATCATTCTCAGCGTCGCAGAACATGCTTCTAATGTTCTTCCTTGGTTTAGAATCGCGGAATTAACAGGAGCGGTTATTAAATATGTAGATATTGTTGATGGTAAGATTCTTCCAGAGAACTTAAGAAAAGTCATGAGCAAGAACACTAAGATTGTTTCTTTAGCCCAAGTCGGTAATGTATTAGGTTATGTTGCAGATGTTAAAGAATTTGCCAAGATTGCTCATGAGTTTGGTGCAATTATGGTCGTTGACGGCGCGCAATCCGTACCACACTTAAAAGTTGATTTTAAGGACCTTGGTATCGATTTTCTCGCTTTTTCAGCGCATAAAATGTGTGGTCCAACTGGTGTCGGAGCTCTCGTTGGTAGATATGAACTATTAAACGCTATGGATCCATTTGTTTCTGGTGGTGGTATGAACTCAAT
>CAMNMM010000006.1:0-11405 GCA_946544655.1 uncultured Caryophanales bacterium
GTTAAAGTTCAAATCTTTAACTGCGATTGTGTCACGAATGTTCTTACGTGCGTCACCAGGGAAAATTTTAGTTAAATCTTTAATTCTAATTTCCATAATGTATCTCCTTAATTCGTTCCGTCGTCATCGACGTCTTCGTTTAATTTGAGTTTAATGATTCTTCTTCTTTCTTTATTGGTCTTAATAACACCGACCATGTATTTGATGAAATAGCCAATGATGACGACTGACATCACAGAAAGAACGATGATGTAGGCATCGGCTGGGTTATAAACAACGATAGCGTTATTTAAAGCACTGGCTCTTAAAACGATGAAGACGAGATCGAATAAGACCACTAAGCTACCGAATAAGAATAAGGCGGCTTTAGTGAAGTATGATTTGTTCTTCATTCTTCTGAATTCATCATTTTTATATTTGTTCTTCAAATAGAAGTAGAGTCCAATTGTGGTACCGACAAAGATAGCGATATATGCGATTAAAAGAATAATTAAGAACGCATTGATATCGAATAAGTTGGCTTTTTCGGTATATGGCATGATGGAGTGGTAACCAAATCTTGTAATAACGTTACTACGAGCGATTGGGCCTTTTTGGGCTAATAAATCTAATGTGACATATAAGCCAACAAATGAAACGGCTTTGATCTTATCAGCGGAGAAGTTAGAAGCGATATCACTATTCTTGAATAAGAATGAGACTCTGTTACCTTTTTGTTGTTCTAACTTAAACTGTGCAACAGGTGTCACGATTTTGACATCTTTTTGGACATCTGCACTACCATCACGATATGTAATTCTGAAACTACAAAGAGTTAAAGAAGTTAATCTGTAACGGATTTTGAGTTTGCCAGACTTAATATCATTTAAGTGTGTATTGTAATAATTAGATTTTAAGTGTTCGTAAATATTGGCTTCGCTAATATCAACATTTAAGTCGATAGCGGAGAAACCAGAGAATGTGGATAAACCAGTAAATGAGCATTTGATGAAGTCATTAATATCATAAGCTCTTGAGAAACCTTGTTTTGGTTTAATGCTATAAGCTTGACTTAATTCTGGTTCAGTAATCGCGGTTTCACCGACTGTTCTAGCACGGTAGATGTTATGCAAGACTGTGCTTGAGAAGTCAATTTCTTCACCTTCTGCTAATGGGATATCGCAGTATAAGGATTTTGTATAGTCGTTAACTTGACGGCCAACACATTCGAATAATGAGTTAGCGGATGTTGGAGCAAAGTCAAAATAACGAGTTTCAGCAGCACCACCATTAACGGAAACTTTATATTCAAGGGTAAGTGGTTTTTGTTCACCAGTCTTTGGATACCAACCAATGATGAAGTTTTGTGTTTCATCACCGTATTTAGAAGCACCGGCTTTTGATAATGGTTCGGCTTTAGCGGCTGGGAAAGTAGCACCATAGTTAACTGTAGCACCATGGTTCCAGTCATCTGCCCAACCTTCTAATTTAGCGGCTGGTTCAACGTTAAATACCATACCTTCTGGAATGTTTTGGAAGGACTCTGAATAGATTTCAGTAACTTCTTGAGGAATGGTAATAGAAGTAATGCCTGTCCAATCTGGGACAACATTAATACCTAAACGAGTGACATCGAGATTGAAAATGTGGTTTCTTGTTAAAGAACGAGGGATAACGATGTCAGTAACACTTGCGGTAGCATTTAAGCTATAGACGTAAGAGTTGAAGTGAACAGGTTCGTATTCACCTTTTTCATAAGCTTCAGTAATTGCTTCTCTTTCTTCGGCGGTCTTGGTGTTGAAATCTTTGAGATATTCATCAAAACCGGCATCATCTGGCGCTAATAAGTAGGAAGAGGTAGCATCGCACCAACCTTGACCACCAGTTGAGAACATAAAAGTGAAAGATTGCCCCATTGATGTCTTGGTAGATGAAGTAGCAGAAACCATGAGGTTACCATCTGGGATTTCAACTTCACCACTATAATCAGGAGCAGCGGCTTTTCTGTCTAAAAGACGTGGTTGGTTTAAAGATGCTGTTTTAGTATCATTCTTCGCTACTGGCGCGTTAAAAGATGACAACGAAAAAAGGCTTATTAATCCTAGCAAACATGGAAGGACAATTTTTTTCACCATATGAGTGGCCTCCAGCATTCCATTTTTATCATTCTTATTATACATACATATGCCTGCGCTACGCAATACATTATTCTTAGTCGTAATTCCTGGTTTTGAAATCAACAGGCTTTTTATATGGCGTGGTCTTTTCGAGTTCAACTTCTTGAAAAGAAAAATAGATTTTTGTTCTTTTCCCATCAACCTCGGTAAGGCGCAACATATAATCCGCAAAACCTTGTTTCTTTTTAGAAAAAACCATAATTGAAAAAGAAATTATGATTGGTAGTCCAAAAGTGAATAAAGATAGCACTAATATTGCGAAATAGAAGATCGCAAATCTGGCTAAAGTGCGTGGTAAAGATGGCGATAAGCAGTTAGAATCCACTAAGCCAATGCCATATAAGGCTTTTCCAAATGTCATTCTGCCACGTCTAAAGATGAATATTGGGACAAGATAAACTAATAATCCTGTGAAGCAATAAACGGCAAAAATATTAACCCAAAGTAGCATATTTGTTTGATAGTTAATAATGTCTTTATAGTGAGGCACCACCACGACTAGATAAGCTTGTAAGTGATTATCAATGTATGGTTGGTACGCTTTTTTATAATATTCGGTATAGATTTGAGAGCTAACACTTTCCACTGATTCAAATAAAGCAGGGTTTTCCACTACTTCATTTGATTCATTAACGATAAACATTGGAGTATCATTATGGACCATTGTTTCCGCTAAACGATATTCACGATAATCTTTTACTACTGTTTCACAGTTCTCATTAGTGGCCACACTTTGAGCATAGCTCACAAATGTCTCAATCGCATTTCTAGAACGTGTCATTCTCGATTTAGCGGTTTGGCCTTTATCGTAATTTAAAACAGAAATGATATCTCTTAAGACGTTATCGTCATCATAAGCATATAAGCCAGAATCTAATCGCATTTGTGTTAGTTCTTGTGATTTAGCTTTATAGGTAGGTGTGTTCCTTATTATTTCACGCACACCTAAAAAGCACGCTAGAAAAACCATGATGAATATTAGAATATCCAAAAGATTAGCGAATATTCGATGAGTAAATTTAGGGCGGTAATACAAAACACTAATGTTTTGATTATTCGTCGCTATTTCTGCATCAGAAACAACTTCATTAATATGGTCTTCCATGATTAAATTTTATATCCTTTTGCACGATAAACATTATCCATTTCTTCGCTAGTTAGATATAGCGAGTTAGATAAGTAATCGGTAAGAGAACGATTATACTGGTTAAAAATTAAAAAGAAAAGACTAATTAGTAACAAAATGCCCGAAAACACCGTTCCATATAATAAATAATGCAAGGTGAACAAAGTATTAAATGGTACGAGCATTGATGGAATAAACATAATGCCAAGTAAGGTCGCAAATAGACTATATAAAGCGCTGGCCACTACCATTCTTTTCTTTGTGTGATTCAAAGAATAGAAGTCAACTCTTTCAATTTTCATAAAGAGCATCGCTAATGTTTTTCTATTCTTATTTATTAAAGGAAAGATAAGGAATAATCCTGACCAAACAAGAACATGAGAAATATAAGCACAAACAGTCATAAGATTTCCATGATATGTTTCAAGTTCTTTGATACGGTTTTTACATTCTAAATATGAACGAGTTTCACCCTCATAATGTAAATCGTTCTTTTCAATATCATTCATCACTTCCGCAAGAAGAGGATTAAAGAGATTATTAGATATATCCTTATAATACTTTTGACCAATATCGCCCATCGCGTCTTTTGGATCGTAGAAAGCATACAGTTCGTTTTTAACCTCTATTTTTAAATTATATTCCTTCGTGAAATCATTATATTCGAAGTAATTATCTTTCTTGTTATAGTAATTGAAACTATCAAAATATGTTTGTTCTTTATTTCTAATATCTTTATAGAAATGATAGATAGTGTCGTTTTCTTTTTTATGACCATATTGTGGAGTATTTGTATCAATGCTTTCTTCAGTGTCTAAGACGAAATAGCTTAAGAAGCAACGATATGTATATTCCACGCCTGCGGTTACATCTGTACGATCAAAACCACTATCACGTAGTAGCACTTTCGAATTGTAATAATGATCATACATATCTAGTGTGGTTAAAACATGCTCTTCATTTTTAGCGTTATAATTTGTCACGGCTTTGCCAATTGGGGCAGCGGCAATATTAAAAATAAGATAAGTCAAAATAAAGTGTATGAAGAAATCAGCAAGGAAAACTAAGATCCTTCTACCCTTTTTCAAAGGATGAATATCAATATAATTTTCTTGTGTTACTGTCTCTTCTTCAGCCATAACCTACTATTTATCTATTAATATATCCTTAATTGCGTCTAGTTTTTCAGTGGCGACACCGATAACTTTATTCAAATAATTGTATGTTTTTTCTTGTAAGGATTCACCTTCATATGCCTTAAGAGTGGCGCCATATCTATCATCGATATCTTCAGTTTTACAAATACCGCTTATTTTAGCGAAGTTAGAGAATAAATAATCACGATAGAGATATTCTTCTTCCATCCCACATAAAGCTTCGATTAAATAGGCCATACAGCCTGTTCTATCTTTGCCAATCGCGCAGTGGAAATCAATTGGATAATTATTTCTATCACTAAGAAGTTCAAAGAATTCCTTAATACGCGCTGGATTATCATATAAGAAGGAACTACGTTCGCCGACATAAGTAAGAACGTTTTCGCCACCATAATACATCGGTAAATGATTATAGGAGACTGCTTCACCTAATGGTGAGGCTTTGATATTACCGTTTTCTCCTGGTCTTCTTAAATCGATTTCTGTTTTAATTTTCAAAACATTTAATAAAACGTCTTTAGATTGTTCATCTAATAAAGATTTACCATCAAGATCTTCATCCTCGTTAAAACGTCCACTACGGTAGATTAAACCTTGTTTAATGCCATGTCCGCCTAAATCACGAATGTTCATGACATTATTGACGTATAAGTTACGTGGACCTTTATTCGTTGTTCTAAAGGCTTTTTTCTCACTTTTAAACTGTAATGTATCACTATAGTATGCAGTTACTTGATATTGATATTCAGTATCTAATTTAAAGTTATAGAACTCATCTTGATCAAAATTTGTAATATTACTTCTTGTATACCAAGGAGTTTCACTATTTCCTTCATAGATATCTACGATGAAATATTTAGGTTTCTTATTAGTGTTTGATTTAGATTCTTCCCAGTTAATAGATAAAGGCATTGGTTGTTCTTTTGATGAACTACCTGCGGCTATACCGTTCGTAGATAAATAGTCTTCACTATTGATGTATTTATTTTGTAATTCAGTATGGAAATCAAATACATCACCACCATCTTTTAATTTAAACTCATAAGATTTGAGATTAAATTGGCACGCAACTAGAGCGCTTAGAAGGAATAATGATCCTAATAAAGTAATAGTTTTTTTCATAGTATTTTTTCCTATTAGAGCATTATAGCATTAAATAATGTTTTGTATCTACAAAACTACACTAATCAATTCTATTGAATCTTATCGTACATTATCATATTATGTATTCGTACGAAAGGAATTATGTTATGTGTACGATTACTGCTACTGAATTGAAAAAGAATCTTGGCAAATATATGCTTTTAGGCCAAACACAAGAGATTGAAGTTACCAATAGAGGCAAAGTAGTTTTTTACATTACCCCGCAAAAAATTAAACTAATGGATCAAGTTGAAAAAATGTTTGGTTCTTTGCCAAGAGAGGCTTACTACGATGACGACATCAATAGAGAATAAACCGATTAAAGTTTTCATAGACACAAACGTTATCATCGATGCTTTAACATTAAGAGATAACAACTATCAGCCATCTAGGCAGTTATGGAGACATGTTCTTTACGGAAATATAAAAGGCTATATTTCCTCAAAACAAATCACCGACATTTATTATATTTTCAAAAAGTACTATCGAACCGAACAAGAAATACGTGCCAATTTAAACGCAATAGTAGATTCGTTCGAAATATTGCCTTTCCTTAAAGGAGATGTACTTGCTTGTCTCAAAACAAGGATGAGTGATTTTGAAGATGCGATTATATGTGAAATAGCCAAAACCAACATGATTCCTATTGTAGTTACTAATAATCTTAAACACTTTGAAAACGCTAATTTGATGGTGTTGGATCCAGAGTCAGCGTTAAAGATGTTTTCTCTCGATTGATGCCTCATTATTAATATAAAAAAACTCATCACGAAGATGAGTTTTTTATTGTTTTGTTTTAAGAAATTACTTGAGAATTTCAGAAACTGTACCAGCACCAACGGTTCTGCCACCTTCACGGATGGAGAATTTGGTACCTTTTTCCATAGCGATTGGGTGAATTAATTCAACTGTTAATTCAACGTTATCGCCAGGCATAACCATGTCGACACCAGCAGGAAGTGTGATAACACCTGTGACGTCGGTTGTACGGAAGTAGAATTGTGGACGGTAGTTGCTTAAGAAAGCTGTATGACGGCCACCTTCTTCTTTTGTTAAAACGTAGACTTGACCTTTGAACTTGCTGTGTGGGGTAACTGTACCTGGTTTAGCAAGAACTTGACCACGTTCGACTTGGTCACGGTTGATACCTCTTAATAAGACACCAACGTTGTCACCGGCTTCGGCGTAATCAAGAATCTTACGGAAGGATTCAAGACCTGTAATAACAGAGTTTTGTGTTGGTTTGATACCGACGATTTCGACGGCATCACCTAATTTAGCTTGGCCTCTTTCGACACGGCCTGTAACGACGGTACCACGACCAGAAATTGTCATGACGTCTTCGATAGCTAATAAGAATGGTTTGTCGTTTTCACGAGCTGGAGCTGGGATATAGGAATCGCAAGCTGCCATTAATTCGATGATAGCTTTTTCAGCTTCTGGGTCACCATCAAGAGCTTTTCTAGCGGAACCACGGATAACTGGAACTTCATCGCCTGGGAAGCCGTAGGAATTTAATAATTCACGGACGTCCATTTCGACTAAGTCTAATAATTCTGGATCATCGACTAAGTCTGTTTTATTGATGAACACAACGATATATGGGACACCGACTTGGCGGGCTAATAAGATGTGTTCACGAGTTTGTGGCATAACACCATCAGTACCTGCGACAACGAGGATAGCACCATCCATTTGAGCAGCACCAGTAATCATGTTCTTGACGTAGTCAGCGTGTCCTGGGCAGTCGACGTGGGCATAGTGTCTTGTCGCTGTTTGATATTCGATGTGAGCGGTGTTGATTGTAATACCACGAGCTTTTTCTTCAGGAGCGGAGTCGATTTGAGCATAGTCAGTTTTGACTGCGCCACCTTGTTTTGCTAAGACAGATGTAATAGCGGCTGTTAATGTTGTTTTGCCGTGGTCAACGTGACCGATGGTACCAATATTGACGTGTTGTTTACTTCTGTCAAAATGTTGTTTTGCCATAAAATTGAAATCTCCTTTCTTTCGTTAATAACAAGTTTGCAACGAAATCATAATATAGCATTAATTTGTTTCGTGCAATATCATTTGATATTACACATTATTTTTAGCGAGCGATATTTCCCGCTTTTTTCAAAATTTCTTCTTGAACGTATCTTGGTGTTTCACCGTAGTGATCAAATTGCATGACATAGTTGCCTCTACCTTGAGTCATGCTACGTAAGTCGGTGACGTAACCAAACATTTCGCTCAATGGTACTTCCGCTTCGATAATCTTAGCGTTAGCTCTTTGACTTTCACCAGTCATTTGTCCTCTTCTACGAGAGATATCACCTAAGACATCACCATAGTATTGTTCTGGGACAGTAACTTCAATCTTCATGATTGGTTCTAAGATAACTGGTTGACATTTTTTAGCAGCTTCTTTTAAGGCCATAGAAGCAGCAATCTTGTAAGCCGCTTCAGATGAGTCGACATCGTGGTAACTACCATCATAGAGAGTAGCTTTGATATCGATGACTGGGAAGCCTGCGATCATACCTCTGTTGAGGGCATCTTTTAAGCCTTCTTCAGTTGGTTTGATGTATTCCTTTGGAACAGTACCGCCAACGATGGCATCGACGAATTCGAAGCCTTTGCCTTCGTTTGGTTCGAAGCGGATCCAGACGTGACCATATTGACCACGACCACCACTTTGACGGACGTATTTACCTTCACATTCGCCCATAGCCTTAATTGTTTCACGATATTCGACTTGAGGAGCACCAACGTTAACTTGGACGTTGAATTCTCTCTTCATTCTATCGACGATGATGTCTAAGTGTAATTCACCGACACCAGCGATTAAGGTTTGGCCTGTTTCAGGATTTGTTCTCACACGGAAGGTTGGATCTTCTTCGGCGAGTTTTTGTAAGGCGATGTTCATCTTTTCTTGGTCAGCCTTTGTTTTTGGTTCAACAGCCTCTTCAATAACTGGAGCTGGGAATTCCATCTTCTCTAAGACGATGGTATTGCCGACATCACAGAGTGTGTCACCAGTGATTGTGCTCTTTAAACCGACGACCGCACCGATGTCACCAGCGTGAAGTTCTGGAACTTCTTGACGGTGATTGGAGTGCATTAAGACGACACGGCCAATTCTTTCTTTCACACCTTTGGTGGAGTTATAGACATAGCTACCTGATTTTAATGTACCACTATAGACACGGACATAGGCTAAACGGCCAATGAATGGGTCAGTAGCAATCTTGAAAGCTAAGCAAGCAAGAGGAGCGTTGTCATCTGGTTCGCAAGTGATTTCGTTGCCATGATCATCTGTACCTTTCGCATGAGCGATATCTAATGGGGATGGTAAGTAATCGATAACACCATCTAATAAAGGTTGAACGTTTTTATTCTTGTAGGCAGAACCACAGAAGACTGGGTGGAATTCACCAGTTAAAACTGCTTTACGAATGGCAGCTTTTGTTGTTTCTACGTCTGGTTCTTGACCTTCTAAGACCATCATGAGGATGTCTTCATCGAAGTTAGATAAAGCTTCGAATAATTTTTGTCTGAGTTCTAAAAGTTTTTCTTGATATTCTTCTGGAACTGGGACTTCATGTGGTTCTTCGTTCACATCAGAAGCATAAACATATGCTTTTTGTGTGATGACATCAATCCAACCCTTTAAGGAGGATTCAATGCCGATTGGGTATTGGACAGCTTCCGCATTAGCGCCTAAACGTTCTCTTAAGGAACGAACAGACATTTCGTAGTCCGCACCGATAGCGTCGAGTTTGTTAACGAAGACGATACGTGGGACACCATATTTGGAACCTTGTCTCCAAACTGTTTCAGTTTGTGGTTCGACACCATTCTTACCATCTAAGACAGTGATAGCACCATCTAAGACACGGAGAGATCTTTCAACTTCGACTGTGAAGTCGACGTGTCCAGGAGTGTCGATAATGTTGATACGATTACCTTTCCATGTGGCTGTTGTAGCCGCAGATGTAATGGTAATACCTCTTTCTTGTTCTTGTTCCATCCAGTCCATTGTTGCGGAACCTTCGTGGGTTTCGCCAATTTTGTGGATTTTACCAGTGAAGTAGAGAATACGTTCGGTTGTTGTGGTTTTACCAGCATCGATGTGAGCCATGATACCGATATTGCGTGTATGTGCTAGATCATATTCGCGTGCCATATTCTAATACTCCTAACTGATTACCAACGATAATGTGAGTAAGCTTTGTTAGCTTCTGCCATTTTGTGGGTGTCTTCTCTTTTCTTAACTGACGCACCTGTGCCATTAGCGGCATCGATGATTTCGTTAGCTAAGCGGTCTTGCATGGTCTTTTCATTTCTTAAACGTGAATAGTTGACTAACCATCTTAAACCTAATGTAACTTTTCTTTCTGGAGAGACTTCGGTTGGAACTGGGAAGTTCGCACCACCGACTCTTCTCATCTTAAGTTCGACTTCTGGCATAATGTTGTTAATAGCTGTCGCGAAGACGTCCATTGCTGGTTTGCCAGTTTTTTCCTCGATTTTCTTGAAAGCACTGTAGAGAATGTTTTGAGCGGTGCCTTTCTTACCATCGAGCATAATTTTGTTGATTAAACGTGTGACTAACTTTGAGTTGTAAATTGGATCTGGTAAGACATCACGTTTGGTTGCATTTCCTTTACGCATAGTTTTACTACCTCCTATTCTTCACTCTTTGGCTTCTTGGTACCATATAAGCTACGACCTTGACGACGAGCTTCGATACCAGCGCAGTCTAATGTACCTCTAACGATGTGATAACGCACACCTGGGAGGTCTTTAACACGGCCGCCTCTAATGATGACGGTACTGTGTTCTTGTAAATTGTGTCCTTCACCACCGATATAGGCAGTGACTTCATAACCATTACTTAATCTAACACGAGCGTATTTTCTTAAAGCTGAGTTAGGTTTCTTTGGTGTCATTGTACCAACACGGGTGCAAACGCCACGTTTTTGCGCTGCAGGTTGTGCTGTTTCTTTTTTCTTCAAAGAATTCCATCTTTGACCAAGAGCAGGGGCTTTAGACTTGAATGTCTTATTTTGTCTGCCTTGACGCACTAATTGGTTAATTGTTGGCATAATTGCTCCTTTCAATAACTATTTCATAATGTGCGCACCACAGTACCTGGTGTATCGGTACTTTCCCATTAAAAACGACCGAAATTGGTCTGGGTGTGATTTGCACACGCTCATATATAATATATAAGGAATAAAATACGCGCAATAAAAAATATAAAATACTACACACTAGTCCTGGTGTGTCATATGTTTAAAATGTAATAAAAAGAGCCACTTTACGTAGCTCAATTTTCTTATTCTTTTGTTTGATTATTTCTTATTGGCTTCAAGATAGTCAACGACATCTTTAACAGTCACGAAGTTCATTGGTTCATCAAATGTCACACCATATTCATCTTCGATGGCCATCGCAAACATCATAATACCTAAGGAGTCAAAGTGGAGATCGTCCACGAGTTTAGTATCTAAAGTAACGTTATCTAAATTAAGATCTGGATCAACGTTTTTCATTAATTCTTTTAATTTTTCTAACATGATTATTTACCTCAACTAAATTAGTTTACCAAAATCGTAAACTTCTATCAACGTAGAGCATCGTTTCTTTGCTCTTGTGTTAAGACTGCTTCACCACTCGCGTGATTGAGCATCATTCTGGAAATATTAACGATTGCTCTTTCATCAGAATTACCACGCGCTTTAATAATAAGTTTGCGCGCGCCTAACACTAAACCACCGCCTAAAGCGGAAATATCATAGGATTTCATTAAGTACTGCGCGACTTCCATGAATT
>CAMNMM010000007.1:0-11378 GCA_946544655.1 uncultured Caryophanales bacterium
TGGTGATGGAGTCAACACTACTTGCAGTCATTAAAGCAACGTGTGTTGGCAAGGTAGCTTTAATAACACCAGTAACGACGTTAGTGGATGGACGTTGAGTGGAAATTAATAAGTGAATACCACAGGCTCTAGCTTTTTGCGCAAGAGAAACAACTGGCATTGATATTTCTTTACATTGGTCAACGATATCAGCGTATTCATCTAAGACGACAACAATATATGGAAGTCTTTCTAAACCGAGTCCTGGAGCATCTTCATTAAATTCTTTAATATTGGTGGAGCCATTATCAGAGAATAAGGCATATCTTTCTTCCATTTCTTTACATAATCTATCGATTAATGTTTTAGCGTCATTTGGATCAGTGATGATTGGGCAAAGTAAGTGAGGCATATCTTTATAACGAGACATTTCAACTTTCTTTGGATCCACTAGAACGAGTTTTAAATCATCTGGTGAATTACGCATGATCAAAGTGACAATGATGGAGTTAACAAAGATGGATTTACCACTACCAGTGGTACCAGCAATTAAGATGTGTGGGAATTCATCAAAGTCGGCGAATATTGTTTCACCTTTAATATTTTTACCAAAAGCTACGGCTAATGGATGTTTCTTAACATCAGGTAAGTCACTATAGACATCTTTAAATGAAACTGTCGTAACGGAAGCATTAGGAATTTCTAAACCAGATGAGGATTGACCTTCAACGATAGATTCAAATCTAGCGCTAACACCACCTAAACGGATTTGGATATCTTGCACTAAGTTATTCACGCTACGAGCGGAGACGTTACGGTCATAGGCGATATTAAAACGTGTAACACTTGGACCGATAGTAAAGTCTTCAACGTGAGCACCAACACCAAAGTTTTGAATGGTTTGGTCAATAACTTCTTTTCTTTCACTAGCGACACGCTCATTTAAAGCTTGTTGTTCACTAGTTTCATATGTATTAAGTACTTCAGTACTTGGTTGAATCCATTTCACTCTTTCTCTTGGTTTTGGTTGTTCAATTGGTTTAACTTCAGGCATTGGTTGTACTGCTGGAGCAGGAGCAACTGCTGGTTGAGCCACTTGTGGAGCTTCAAAAACAGGTTTTGCTTGCACTAATTCTTCATTAACTTCAGGAACAGCGTTAAAGTCAAGTTGCATTTGTTCACTCTTAGTAGGTTCTTGTGGTTGCTCGACTGGTTGCGTTTCAGGCATGATTTCTTCTTGTTGGATGTTATGTTGACCGTTGTCAATTCTAAAGCGAGCTGGCGCAAAGGTGCCATTTTCGTTGATACCAAAGTTATTAGCGCCACTATCTTGTTGGATAAATGTTGGTGAGGAAATCGCTGCACTTCTTCTAGGAGTACCAGTAATTTCACTTTCGTATGTATCTGGATCAATTTGACTTGCTTCCTTGATAACATCAATATTTCTGACCTTTTGAGGGGCCTTTTTGTTCATAGAGATATCAGAAATTGTTTCTTCTTGTTCTTCTTTAACCACTGCGGCTTTTGGTTCTTTTTCTCTACCGATAGCACGAAGGATAAGAGGTAAGAAGTAAAGTAAGATGGCCACAACCGCTAAGATAATAGCGACGATTAAAGCGCCAAATGAGACATTAAATAAATTATTAAATAAAGCGACTAAGAAATAGCCAACAATGCCAGAGGCATATGGGAAGGAAAATAATCCTAAGATTGGATATTGCACGAAATCGAAATAGCGATTATCAAAATAAGAACTATACCATTCTCTAAAGTCATAAGTCTTTAGTTCAGTGTTTGTGGATAAGGCTAAATATTCGCCTTCATTAAGAGCGACCATTGATTGGAAATGTGCATAAAACATAAATCCAGCAATGATAAGGATTAATGAGGCAAAGAAATAAATATTGAATTTGATCTTGATAAATTTCTTAGCGAAGATGAATCTTAAACCTAACGCTGCAACAGCGATAAATAAGGCGTAAGAAAGAGCGCCGAAAGCATAGACAAATGGAAATGCAGCATAACGGGCAACTGGGCCTGTATTAAGGCACAAGATGACAGTTATGAGACACATGGCTATGCCAATGAAGATATAAAAATGATTCTTATTCGCGACGAAAGGTTTTTTATTTGCCATATTAATATTATAAGTGCCTACGTGCGCATAAGACAAACATTTTTGTAAAATAAAAAGCACTTTTTTCAGTGCTTTTTCTTAGCGGGTAACAATGATTGGAATGATCATTGGCTCACGGCCGTTTTCACGTTTAATGAAGCGACGTATTCTTTCTTGAGCATTGGCCTTAATTTCTTCGAAGTCGGTGTTGTTAACCGATAAAGCGGTTGTCACTTCATCAACAAAGATATTGGCCACTGATTTAAGAAGAGGCTCAGCTTCTTTGACGTAGACAAATCCTCTCATCTGGCAGTCCGGACCAGCGATAATACGTTTCTCTTCAATAGAAACGGTGACAGCGATCACGACCACACCATCAACAGATAATTGACGACGGTCGTTAACGATATTTTCCGCGACGTTAGTAGAAACGCCACTACCATCAACTAAGATTGGGTGAGTTGGCATAATGGCAGGGTTATTAGGCAAGATTGATGGTCTACCTAATTCATTAAAGCAAAGTTGCATGCCATTATCTAAGATAAACACATTAGTGTGATTTAAGCCAATGCCCATTGATAACGCTAATTTAGCGTTAGCCATTAAGTTAATGAAGTTACCACGGACTGGTAAATAGTATCTTGGTTTTAAAACAGATAAGAAGAATTTTAAGTCATCTTGTCTTGGGTGCATGGCGGTAATTTGGTTCTTTTTAATCCAGACGACCTCTGCCCCGGTACGATAGAGGTAATCAATACTACGTGTCGCAATTGTTTCTAATGTTGGTGTCGGTAAGCCGGCATTGATGAAGATATCGCGTTTTGTTAAACGAATACGTTTGTCTTCGTTAGTGCCGTCCACTACTCTGATGAGTTCTTGGTAGAGTTCTTCACCCTTACCAAGCATTAATATGACGAGCTCTTGTTCTCTTACTCTTAATAAGTCTTCTTTGCCCACAATAATATCCACTGGGATACGAGATGGATTGAATTCCATAAGCATCTTCATGATGGTTCTAGTGAAATCGTTATAGAAGAAGATTTTCTTATTATTTTCGATACATAAATCAATAATTTCACTAATACGGAAGAAGTTCTGCCAGAAGCAGTCAATAAAGATTCTTTTATTAGCGTTACTAAAGTACTTTTCAATTAAAGGAGTGACACGGTGATGTGGGGAGCAATAGCCTTCGTGGTTAGCGCCTTTACTTTCACTCATTAATAAGAATGTTGGTCTTTCACTGAGGACACTTAAAGCCTTCATATCAAAGATATAGGCTGGGATTTTAACTGAATAGTCGACAATAAAGTCACTTGTATAAACGATATTGCCTTTACTAGTTTCAATAGCCACCCCAAAGGAATAAGCAGCGTTATGAGATGTTTGGAAAAAATGAAATTTTCTAC
The DNA here is from genome assembly GCA_946544655.1 of uncultured Caryophanales bacterium. Lineage (GTDB taxonomy): Bacteria > Bacillota_I > Bacilli_A > RFN20 > CAG-826 > RUG14515. The sequence goes on from CAMNMM010000007.1 coordinate 3,502, forward strand.
CAGCGATCTCTAAAGCGCTTGTTGGTGGGATGACTTTGAATTCTAACGGAATTCTTAATGTATTGAAATTGAATTGGGTCTCAATAACGTGTTTGGTAAAGCGCGTACAAATAATTGGCGCTGGAGCGTCATCATAGAAATACTTTAAAGCACCCATGTTTTCATCGTGAGCATGAGTCATAATATACGCTTTTACTCTATCCTTATTATTAATAAGATATTGAGCGTTTGCTAAAAGGTAGTCGACACCAGGAATGGTTTTATCAGGTAAGGCTAAACCAGCATCAATAACAAAGATATCATTATTGATTTCAATCACATAACAGTCACGGCCATTTTCATCTAGCCCGCCTAAAGCGGACACCTTAATAATGTCTTCCACAGTGTTCTCCTTTCATTAGTATGTTTCAACTTAAAGATATTATACCTTTAAGTTTTTAATATTAAAAGATATAAGCAGTTTGCAACATGACTACTTTGCTAATTTTTAGCAAATACTTAGGCTATTTAATTAGTCGATATTTTTAGTGATAACAATATCACTATCAAGACCAAGGATGTTCTTTTTAACGATGTCACCAATTCTTGTTGGGGCTTCAACACTTAATTTATCAATCTCTTCCATGACCGCAAAGATTTTATCTTTAGGGACTGGATTTGTAGTTTTAACGGACACTAGAGTGTAAGGACGATTTGTCACTCTAATGGATGTTGTGATTGTACGCACAGGATTGGTGAGCTCGCTGATGGCGTATTGTGCACCACGTGGGCAAAAATTACCCGTGACGTTCATGTCATCATCGACGTGTAAACGACAACCTCTAGGACAAACGATACATGTTAAATCTTTCATTTAGCGGTCCTCCACGGAGATGACGATTTCATCTTTCACTTCTTGTAATTTATCTTTACTTAAATTGACCATCACCATTTCTGATGGGATCAAAGCGGGTTTAACAACTTTACCTAAAACTGTTTCACCACTTCTAATCATCACTACTTGATCTTTAAGTGGTTTTCTCACTCTGAACTTAAATGTGATATCATCCACACTATTTTCTAAGACAAATTGTGGCAAAACGTAGGATATATTTTGTCCTGGTTTAATGGCAATTTTCTTTTCATTATTATCAATTTCATTTCTTAAATATAAAGCGGCTGAACGACCCGCAAGTCGAGCTTCTTGACTAACGAAGTCAACAACGTCATGGACATGTAAACAGTTACCTGCGGTAAATATACCAGGAATCATCGTTTCCATATATTGATTAACAACTGCCCCTTTCGTGGAACTAATTGGACAATCAATATAGTTAAGTAACGAAACATATGGAATTAAACCAACAGAAAGGATGAGTGTATCACATTCAAATTCCATTTCTGTATTTGGAATGATTTGTAGGTTTTCATCCACTGCGCTTAAAATGACCTTTTCTAGTCTATCTTTGCCAATAACTTTACTTACTGTCCTAGATAAATATAAAGGAATATCATAGTCGATTAAACATTGTTGGATATTACGGTTAAGACCCGCACTATATGGCATGATTTCACTCACACATAAGACCTTTGCACCTTCGAGTGTTAATCTTCTAGCCATAATTAAGCCGATATCACCACTACCAAGGATGACAACACGTTTACCAACCATTAAGCCGTTAATATTTAAATAACGTTGAGCTGTACCAGCGGTAATAACGCCACTACATCTATCACCTGGAAGCATAATTGCGCCAGCATTTCTTTCATAGCAACCTGTGGCCATAATAATGGCTTTAGCCTGAAGCTTAACTAAACCATCTTCTTTAGAAGAATAAGTAATAACTTTATCTTTTGTTAAATCGATGACTTGAGCGTTTAGTTTATATGGGATTTCTAAACGTTTAACTTCGTCAACGAATCTTTGTAAATATTCTGGACCAGTTAATTCTTCTTTAAATTCGGTTAAGCCAAAACCATTGTGAATACATTGGTTAAGGATGCCACCTAGCTTTTCATCTTTTTCTAAGATTAATAAATCATTAACACCATTTTTCTTGGCTTCAATGGCGGGGGCCATACCAGCCGCGCCACTACCAATTACCACTAAATCAATTTGTCTCATAATTATTTGGCCTCCTTGATTAAGTGATCAATGATATAACTGCCATCTTCATTTAATGGTATCTCAGTTGGAGAAACACCATAGTGTTTAGCGAGCAATAAGAGAATCTTAGGTTGGCAGAAACCACCTTGGCATTTACCAAATCCCGCTCTTGTTCTTCTTTTAACGCCTTTAATAGAAACTGGAGGGCAGCTTCTAGACAAGGCTTCTTTAATTTCTCCTAGGGAGATATGTTCGCAGTTACAAATTATTTCACCAAAATCACTATTTTCTTTAATAGTTTGGATTTGTGCTTCTTCACTTAAATAATGCATGCGATGATATGGTTTAACTTTTGGATTGAAATTAGGATTATTTTCTAATTTCATCACTGGTTTAATTAATTCATTAACGACATATTCCGCGATTGCAGGAGCGCTCACAAAGCCAGGAGATTCAATACCAGCGACATTGATGAAGTTTCTCTCACTTTTTGCGGGTTCCACGATAAAATCGTGACGAGTACAAGTCGCTCTTAAACCAGAGAAGACTCTAATTGTTTCTTTAAATGGAATAGAAGGCACCATTAAGGAGGCTGAAGCTTTGATATTGGCTAATGTTGGAGCGTCAGTAGATAAATCATCAGGATCTGCTAATTCACTACTTGGACCAACAATGTAGTTACCAGATGAGGTAATAGAAACTAAGATACCTTTACCTTTCTTACTAGGTAATGGGAATATTGTTCTATTAACTAAGCCTGCTTTATAGTGGTCTAATAAATAATATTCGCCTTTTCTTGGTGTAATGGCCCAGTCGATTTCTTCAATCATAGAAGCAATCTTATCAGCTTTAACACCAGCGGCATTAATCACTATACGCGCGTATAAATCTTCTTTATTAGTGTTGACTACAAAGTAGTCGTTTTCTTTTTTAATATTTTTAACTTCGTGATTTCTTAAGAAAGTTACACCATTATCAATCGCGTTTTCCATCGCGTGGACCACTAAGTTAAATGGGTCAATAACTCCCGCGGTAGGCGCATATAATGCACCTTTAACTTCTGGGTTGATATTTGGTTCTAATTTTAAGACTTCTTCTTTACTAAGAAGTTCAACAGGAACGCCGTTAATTCTAGAACGTTCTTGAAGCATTTTAAGAGTTTCTAATTGTTCTTCTTCTAAGGCCACAGTTAAAGAACCACAAGGAATGTATTCGACATCTAAGTCTTTCACTATTTGTGGGTACATCTTATTGCCTAAGACGTTAAATTTGGTTTTGTTTGTGCCTGGTTCTGGATCATAACCACTGTGGATGATTGCGCTATTTGCGGAACTAGTCATATTACCAGCGTCATTACTTTTATCAATAATAACAGTATCTAGTTTATATTTACTTAATTCTCTAGCAATCATTGTGCCGGTTACACCCGCACCAATAATTAAAACATCATGTATTTGTTTCATATTAATATATTCACTTATCATATTCATTTTATGAATAAAGAAGTAAAATTTCAATGATTATATAGAAAAAAGACCATCTCGAGGATGGTCTATTTTGTTTTTTATTCAATTACTTTTTGAATTTCTTTGGGCCTTTGAAGGACTTGTCTGGACGATGAATGTGTTCAGGACGTGAAGCTCTTTCTTTTTCTTCGTCATAGCCTTCTGGCTTTTCGGCGAATTCTTTATGAGAGACTTTCACTTTGCCCTTTTCATCGATTTCGATGACTCTAACTTTGAGTTTGTCACCTAATTTGACAACATCTTGGGCTCTATCGATATAGCCATAACCTAATTGGCTGACATGGCATAAGCCATCAACATTGCCGAATAAGTGGACAAATGCACCATAGTCTTCAACACGGTTGACTTCACCTTCGAAGACTTCACCAACTTTAGCTTCACGGATGATGTCTTGAATCATGCCTTTAGCCTTATTGATGGTTTCTCTATCCATATGGTAAATGGTGACTTGACCATTATCTTCGATATCAATCTTAACGTTATCGCATTGAGCGATGATTTCGTTAATGACTTTACCACCAGTACCGATAACTTCTCTGATTCTATCTGGATCAATGAAGAATGTATCCATCTTAGGAGCGTATTTACCAACATCTGGTCTTGGTTCAGCAATGGCTTTAGCCATAACTTCACGGATTTGCGCTCTAGCGACATGAGCTTGGGCTAAAGCTTCTTTTAAGACTTCACGGGTCACACCCTTAATCTTAATATCCATTTGTAAGGCGGTAATACCTTTTTCTGTACCAGCAACTTTGAAGTCCATATCACCGAAGTGGTCTTCTAAACCTTGAATATCGGTGAGAATTGTATATGGGTGTTTGCCATCTAATGGACCACTACTGATTAAGCCCATTGCAATACCACTAACCATGGCTTTAATTGGGACACCAGCGGCCATTAATGACATACAGGAAGCGCAGATACTGGCTTGTGAGGAGGAACCATTGGATTCCACGACTTCTGCTACTGTTCTAATTGTATATGGGAATTCTTCTTCACTTGGAATGACATAGGAGAGCGCTCTTTCACCTAAAGCACCATGACCGATTTCTCTTCTACCTGGGGAACCCATTCTACCAACTTCACCAACGGAATATGGTGGGAAGTTATAATGATGCATCCAGTGTCTGGTATCTTCTTCGGTTAAGTTGTCGATGATTTGGGCATCGCTCTTAGCGCCTAATGTTGTGATAGAGATGACTTGGGTTTGACCACGAGTGAACATGGCAGAGCCATGAGTTCTTGGTAATAAGTCGACTTGAGCGTCTAATGGACGAATTTCATCAACTTTACGACCATCTGGTCTAATCTTTTCATCAGTGATTAATCTACGCACTTCTTTAGCAACGAGACCTTCTAAGGTTTCATTAACCATGTGCATGACTTTTTGATGAGTTTTTTCATCTTCGTATTTACGTGTATCGTAATCGTCTAAGATTTCGTTTTCAATAGCGTCGATAGCGTCTTGTCTTTCTAACTTATCAAAGATAGAAATGGCTTTCTTTAAGCGAGCTTCAGCGCGATCTGTGACATCTTTTTCGATTTCTGGATCACATTGATATAATTCAATTTCTCTTTTTGGTTTACCAATTTCTTTAATGATTTCTTTTTGCCATTGGCAAAGTTTTTTGATAGCTTCGTGACCAAACATTAAGGCGTCGAGCATATCTTCTTCGCTCACTTGGTCCGCACCAGCTTCAACCATGTTGATCGCTTCTTCAGTACCAGCAACGGCTAAGTTGATATCGCTTTGTTCTTTTTCTGCCACTGTTGGGTTAATAATGAATTTACCATTCACTCTACCAACATAGACACCAGCGATTGGGCCATCAAATGGAATGTCGGAAATGCCTAATGCTAAGCTTGAACCTAACATAGCGGTCATTTCTGGTGTGCAATCTTGGTCAACAGACATCACTGTGTTGACGATTTGGACTTCGTTGCGGAAGCCTTCGGAGAACATTGGTCTAATTGGACGGTCAATGAGTCTCGCGGTTAAGGTGGCATGTTCCCCTGCACGGCCTTCTCTTCTTAAGAATGAGCCAGGAATTTTGCCAACTGCGTATTGCTTTTCTTCATAACCAACTGTTAATGGGAAGAAATCACCTTCTTTAGGTTCATCTGAGCAACACGCTGTGGAAAGAACAACTGTTTCGTTTAATCTGACTAAGACAGCGCCATCAGCTTGTTTAGCGATTTCGCCAGCTTCGACAACGAACTTCTTTCCTTCGAATTCTAATTCGAATACTCTTTTCATCTTTTTACCTCTTTTAAATTTTTCAACGAGAGTATTATACAAGATACCATTAACTTTGTTAAACACTTTGTGCTTAAAAAGAAAAAAGCTAGGCTTTGACAACCTAGCATAGTATTTACACTTTTGGACAATATGTTATAATAAAGCCGAAGAACGAATCCTCCTGTGACACTTTAGGCTAATTGGTCCCGAGGGATTCTTTTTTTACACCAGTTTTAACAAAAGGCATAGAAAGAGGCAAATAACAATTAAAGTTAAAACGAATTTTAGTTCTTTTAATTGTTTCATTACTATCACCTCCTTTCACAATGTGCAGGAGGTATTCCGTTCCGAGTTTTAATGACTTTGCTTTGTCGAGTTATATATTAACGATTTATCTAGATATAATCAAAGATTATTTTGTAGCATTATCCACCATCCCTATATTTATATTTGCTTGTATACATATACTCATCTATCGGTAGATAAATATAAATATTGGATGTTTGGCTAAAAGTATTTTATATAAACAAAAAACCGCCTTTCAGCGGTCTTCTTTCCTAGTTGTGAATAACTATTTTCTTAAACCTAATTCAACGATTAATTTAAGATAAGCTTCACGATCGGTTCTGATTAAGTAGTCTAATAAACTACGTCTTTGACCGACAAGAATCATTAAGCCACGTTTGCTAGCGGCATCTTTGTGATTCTTCTTTAGGTGAGCGGTTAAAGCTTGGATTTGTTCGGTTAATAAGGCAACTTGAACTTGGATAGAACCAGTGTCTTTTTCGTTTTTACCAAACTTCTTAACGAGCTCGGCTTTTCTTTCTTTGGTTAACGCCATTGAAATACCCTCCTAATTCTTTTCTTAACTTATCTCCGGGAATAACGTTAGGGACTCGTTTATCCTAGGGAAAAGTCGCAATGAATATTTTATATTCTTTTTACACTATTGCAAAGTGTTTTTTGCTTTTTCTTCGTCTTTTATTAATTGTTCTCTTAGCTCATCCATAGAGGCGAACTGTTCTATAGGTCTCATATAGGAAACAAAATCAACATAAAGCTCTCTACCATAAAGGACTTCGTCGAAGTCAATAATGTGCACTTCGATGATTGGTTTTAAGAGTTGATTAATTGTGGGATGAGTGCCCACAGCGATAATCGCTTTTCTTTTACGATTTAAGAAATAGGCATAACCCATATAGACACCTTGTTTAGGGAAAACATATGGATAATATAGGTCTAGATTCGCGGTTGGGAAGTCAATTTTATGGCCGTTACCTTGACCTTCTACAACTGTGCCACTGATACGATAATCTCTACCTAATAAATAAGAAGCTTTTTCCATTTGTCCCGCTTCAATGTATTCTCTTATCTTCTTTGAAGATACTTTAATATCATTTATACGCATTAATGGGACGATTTCCACATCAAAGAAACGTTTTAAATATTCAGCGTTACCTTCTCCACCAGTACCAAATCTATAGTCATCACCAACATAGATTTTCTTTGGATTAAGAACCTTTAAGACTCGATTGATAAATTCATCTTTAGTGACCTTTAATGTTTCATTATCAAAGTGCATGAGATAGAGGAATTTAACGCCCATATCTTCAAGGAAGTCCGCTTTATCAAAGGTGGATGTGATACAGTAATTTTCTTTTTTACCAAGAAGCACTCTTGGGGCAATATCAAAAGTCATGACACCAACTGGTAGACCTGTCGCTAAAGCTTTTTTAATAAGATCTTGATGGCCTAAATGTAAACCATCATAGAAGCCTAAGCATAAAACTAGGTCTTTATCATTAGGTGGAGTATTACTGATATCAAACTCAATTATCTTCACGATTTATGCCTCGTACACATTCATAATACCCTAATTCGCTATATTTATAAATAGCGATAGCGGTTTTTTTATCATCAATGACACAGAATAAGTCCATTGCTTCTGGGAATAATTTAAGAGAGAGCTTTCCCCCATGTCTAGCTTTCTTTAATTCAACTTCATTTGGTAAGTACATAAGTGGAA
>CAMNMM010000008.1:0-11135 GCA_946544655.1 uncultured Caryophanales bacterium
GTTGGATTAACAATAGAGGAACCTGCACCTTGATATCTTGGTAAATACATGAAATCACCAATAAAGGCGACTTTCTTATCTTTCGCTAATGGGAGGACACCATTGTTCTTTAAAAGAACGGCACTTTCTTCCGCGAATCTTTGGGCGGCCGCATGATGTTCTTTAACATCAAACTTTTCAGGTGCTTTATTAACACCATTTTCCATAGTGTCAAACACTGTTTCTAATAATTTATCAACGCAATCATCTAAAACAGATTCTTCTAATTCACCATTTTCAATGGCTTTAATGACTTCTTCTGGTCTATCTGGAGTACCAGGCATTTCTAATTGGTTACCACATCTTAAAGAAGCAACACCATCGTTATTGCCACCCCAGTCAGTGACCACTAAGCCATCATAACCCCATTCTTTACGGAGAATATCCACTAGTAAGTGTTCGTTTTCATTAGCGAACTTACCGTTAATTAAGTTATAGGATGACATGATGCTCTTGGTCTTACCTTCTTTAACAGCAATTTCAAAAGCGGTCAAATAGATTTCTCTAAATGTTCTTTCATCAACGATGCTATCAAGAGTCATTCTGTTTTCTTCTTGGTTATTACAAGCGAAGTGTTTAACACAAGCGGAAATACCGTTAGATTGAATACCTCTAACATAACCAGCGGCCATTTTACCAGCTAAATATGGATCTTCAGAGAAATATTCGAAGTTACGGCCACATAATGGGCTTCTTTTCATATTAAGGCCTGGGCCTAAAAGAATATTAACTTTTTGAACAGCGGCTTCTTGACCCAATCTTTGGCCTAATTCTTCACCTAATTCTGGATCCCAGGAATTTGCCATAGTCGCAGCGGTTGGATAACTTGTCGCTGGAATAGAGGCATTTAAACCTAAATGGTCCGCCGCAGCGGCTTGTCTTCTCACCCCGTGAGGGCCATCGCTAAGGAAAGCGCTTGGGATACCAACTCTATCAATATTGACTGTTTGCCAGAAGTCTTTACCACTGATTAAACTAGCCTTTTCTTTCAAGGTTAATTTATCAAGGATTTCTTGATATTTTCTTGCCATAAAAAATCTCCTTATTTGAAGTATTATCAAATATTTTTTAATTGCGGTATTAGATTAACATATTGTTAATAATAATAAAACTAACTTACATAAATTGTCATTTTCATTTCATAAGTTGTTTCCAAAAGAAAGAGACGCCCATGTACTAAGCGCCTCCCCTGAGAAAGGATTTATGAAATTAAGTCTCTAATTCCACACATTTTTATTTCATTGCTTCCATCCAGTCAAATAAGTTGACTGTGTTACCTTGAGCATCTTTAACTGCTTCGGTTGATGGGGCAACGATGTGATTGTAGTCAGCTTGATCTAAAGCGACTTCATCACGGAAGATATAAATCCATGAATAGTGACCTTGGTAATTATTACCTTGAGGATTGCCATCCGTACCACGGACATCCACGAAGTATGAAAGGTGAACGTCTTTTGCACCAGCATCTTTTAATCTCTTATAGGTCGCTAAGGTAAAGTTTTCTGGATTAACGGTTGTGTCGTTAGCAGCGTGAATGAACCACATTGGCAAGTCTTTTAATTTTTGGATATCTTCTTCTGTAACAAAGGAATCACTATAAGCTTCACAACATGGATAGAACGCTCTAAAGAAGTTACCATATGTAACGGCCATTTCCATGGTCATATAACCACCATTAGAGCAGCCACCGACATAAATACGGTTTGTATCGATATCGCCATTATCAGCGATATATTTATCAATTAATGATTTTAATGATTTTGTGTAGATGGAGTGACCAACACCACCATTGATGGAACCTGTACCACTATTCATCCAATATGTTGGTGTTTGAGCGGCTAACACATAGGCACCTTTTTGTTTGCCTTTAATGAAGTGAGATTGAATCTCTTCTTCACCTAAAGCAGTGACGTCGTTGCCTAATAAAGCGATATCTGGATCTGTACCGCCTTCACCCATACCATGTAACCAAATAACTAATGGATTTAAGACACCATCTTCTCTAAGAGCATCTGTTTGATAATCTTTATAAGTTAAGGTGTATCCTTCAGCGGTATGTGATTTAGCTTCGCCCCAATCTCTTGTAGATAAGACGATTCTTGATCTAATAGTGTTGAATTTAAATGAACTTGTATATTCGTCATCACCCACTTTAAGTGTTTGACCACTGGCTAATTGCGCTTCAACAGTAATACCATTTGTCCAGTTATTAACACTATTAGCGTAGGTGAAGCATGAAGCACCATCAGTTGGGCCCCAGCCACTGTAACGCATTTCTAATGAAATACGGACATAATTGGATTCTTCTGCGTCAATAATTTGACCTTCTTGGTCACATAAATCAACGGATTTAACTGTACGATTACTTCTATTTGTTTTGACAACAAATTGTTTGCCTTGTAAGTCTGTTTTCTTAACTTTTCCTTCAAAGTTTAATTTGACACCAACAATCGCTGGACCAAATTCGAAACCTTCAACGAGGTAATCAATTGTGTCATATTCATCAACGAAGAGTTTTAAAACTCTATCGAAATAGCCTTCTTTGCTAACAGTAATATGGGCCATACCTGGCTCATCTGTGGTGATGTTGCCATCTTTATCAACTTTAGCAACATCTTCGTTATCACTACGATATGAAACGCCTTCTACATCGGTGATAACTTTACTTTTAATACCAGCTTCGACAGTATCTTTTGATAATGAAGCTTTTAAGATTTTTCTAGCGGTTTCCACGGCTGGTTCATCAGATGATGTTTTAGAATCCGATTGAACAGGAGCGTTATTACATGCCCCTAACATTAATAAGGAAGCCGCGAGAATTGGGAGTAATATTTTCTTTTTCATAATAATTTAAGTTAGAGGGCTTGGTCGCCCAAACCCTCTATCCTTTCGTTTAATTTAGTAATTAAGCTTGTGGTAATGTGAATGTAATGCCATCGGCGATAAGTGCGATACAGTCCATATTTGGAGCTTGTTTTAAAGCACTAATAACGATTGTATTGGCACCAGCCTTAACAGCGATATTGCCTAAATCGACTTGGACGGATGTCTTGGCGTCAGAACCTAAGAAACCTTTACCTGTAACATCGACATCAGCATCATTAGCTTTAATGGAAGTTGTTTCTTCTAAAGCGTGATCATAATATGTTGGGTTTTGCCAGTTAGACCAGTCAGCATTAGCGGAACGGCCCATTAAGACTAATTTCACTTGGCCAGCAGCACTAGCGTTGAAATTGAATGTAATGGATGCACCAGCGGACATGTAACCGACATCTTTACCACCATGTGAACTTTCGTTACTTTCAACTGGGGAACCACCTTGTTGTGTTTGAGCACCAGCAATAACGGCATCTTCAGCTTCCATAACGAAGGCGCTTGTTAAGTCTACTTGAGCAGTCTTTTCAATATGAACGTTCCAAACGGCTTTGAATGTAATATTTTCAGTTAATGTAACTTTGTCACCTGGTTGACCAATTTTTTGTTGTTCATAAACTTGGCCCCAGAATTCTGTTTTAACAGTGTATTCCCAACCACCAAAGTCTTTTGTGCCAGGAGCAGTGAAACCGCAAGCTGGTAAGGTGTATTCACCTTTTTCAGCTTCGACAGCGGCCATTGTGCCTGTACCACCATTGGCATCAAAGGAAACGGTAACTTTTTCAACGACTGGGTCTGGTGTGACTTCGCCACCACCTTGAGAAGCGTTCTTATCGACTAATTTAACGTAGTCAATATTTGGACCTTGAGCGGTAAAGGCAAATGCGAATGTATTTTCACCTTTAACGAGGTTGAAATCACCAAAGCTAACTTCAACGTAGTTGCCCCATGGGCCTGCTGGGAGGACTTTACCTGTTAATGCGACATCAACGTTGTTGACTTTGAATGTCATACATGAAGATAAATCTAATTCATCAGCAGTAACATTTGGATATGTTGACCAGTCAGAAACATTGTTGGAATATGCAAGCATAGAGACTGTATATTCACCAGCTTCTTCGAGTGTGGTTTTTAATGTTAAGGATGTATCAGCGGCTAAATAACCAACACGGGCACCACCACTGGAATTGTTATCATTTTCAACTCTACCACCAACGATTTCGCCGGCTTCAGCTTCAAGGATAACTTGACCAGCAACTGGTTTAGCTTTAACTGTGACGTTAACTGTGGCTTTCTTGTAGCCTTCTTTTGTTAATTCGATTGTTGTTCTACCAGCTTTGATACCTTTAACAACACCAGCAGCGGAAACTGTAGCGATTGTTTCATCAGCGGATGTAAATGTAACACCGGCTAAGTTGTCTTTAACTTGAATAGAAACTTCGTTATCAACGACGACTTCTAAGTTTTCTTCAACGACTTCAATCTTTGGTTTTGCTTGAGCAGGAACTGATTTGATTTGTAATTTTTCAGTTGTGAAGATGACGACTTTGTCCATGTTTGGACCTTGGGCTAACATTTCGATTTCTAAAACGTTATTACCAGCGACCAAGTCGACCATACCGAATGAAACTGTGCTGAATTCATAATAGTTATTTGTGTCACCATCAGATGGACCAGGAACTGATCTGCCCGCCATAGAGATTTCTTTACCATTGAATTTAACAGAAAGAACACCTTCTAAGTTCATTTCAGCGTTATAAGCCATTGTGACACCGAGTTCAACTTTAACAGCTTTATCGGATGTGAATGTCATTGTTTCTTTACAGCCTTGTTGTAACCAACCTAAGGATGTACCGTCATCAGTAGCACCACTATTGTCTTCGACTGGGCTATCGCCTGGGCCCATAACTGTGCCGCCCCATGACATACCCCAGAAATCATCTGGATCATAGTGTTCAGCTTCTTCTAAACGTAAAGAATAATTTGGTTCTCTATCTGGAGCCTTTAAGACTGTGACAGTGAAGGAACCATTAGCATAGCCATCTTTCTTAGCGCTGATTCTAGCAGAACCATCTTTAAGAGCGGTGACTAAACCTGTTTCAGAAACAGAAACGATGTCTGTACTCTTTGTGGACCAAGTAACGCCTTCAACACTTGCAGTAAGTTGTAATGTTTCACCGACTTGGATTTCTTTTTTACCACCTTCAGAGGTGATTTCAATTTTGACTTCTTCAGTCTCACCAGATGAGGAACCTGGATTACTATTACTAGTTGGTGTGGAATTGTTACATGCGGCAAGACCCATCGTGAGTAACAAAGCACTCGCTAAGACTGGAAGTAATGCTTTTTTAGTTTTCATTATATTTTTCCTTTCCTAAAAAACATTGTGTGTTTCATTAAGGGAGATCAAAAGATTCTCGCTTAACAAATACTCTTTGTGTGTGGAAACCTTGTTAATAAATGCGCACAACGCAAACGTAAAGAAGTGGCAAAAATTGGCAAAGTATTCCTAATTCGCAATTACTATAGAAAAGAAAAAAATAATTAAAAATAGATATTTCATAACCTTATAACATTTATACGTAATCTTATATTTGTGCACGTCAAAAAAGCACGATTATCATATTTTTAACCGCGCTCTTTTTATTGGTTTTACATCGCTATCTTTAACCTAAAGATACCATCTTTTGTTTCATAGTCCATCGTGCCATTATACTTCTTAACGATATAGGCAATCGACTTAGTGCCGAAACCATGGTATTTTTTGTTCTCTTGTTTAGTGGTTTTTATTGATCCATCATTATTGAACACTAGTTCACCATGATAATAGTTAGTTTCTTCAATCATTAGCATGCCATGTTTTCTAGAAGCTGTTAATGAAATAACTCTATGTTCTTTTTCTTGAATAGCTTCTGTCGCCTCAATCGCATTATCAATGATGTTGGTTAATAAGAAATAGACATCACTAGAAGCCATTTCTTTAAAGGCATCACCATCCACGAGGGAAGTGAATTCAATACCCATAGAATTGCAGTAGATAAGTTTATCTTGAATCAAAGCGTCGATATTAACATTACCTGTTTTAACAGAGCTGTCATAGAAGTTAAGAGATTCTTCTAATAAGCAGAAGTCTTCATCAGTTAATTCGCCTTTTTTAGCTTTTAATCTTCTTAATTCTTTTCTTAAGTCATGACATTTCATGTTGATGAAGTTAATGTTATTTTCCATCATCTCTTGTTGTCTAATTTTAGAATTAAGAGTGGCTTTAATAATCATTGTTTCTTGACGATGTTCCACGACACGGAAACCACCCACGACAAGAACATCAAATAAGATACAGAAGATAATAAGGGTACCTGCGAGGATACCTCTTAGTTTTGTGTCCCAAGTTAGATGTTGGGCAACATACACGTTAGCGACATTAACAACAAGGTAAACAACAATGCCCAAAACAATGATGAATGTTTTGCTTAAAATGTATTTTGAATATTTAACATAATATCTAGCAATGAAGAAATAGCAGGCCACAAATACACCTGTTTTAAGGGTATAAAGTATCGAATTATAAATAATATTGAATCTATTAACAATTACTTCAATTGCTTCTGATTCATTATATAAGGCTTGGAAAATCTTACCACCTAAACCTGTGTCCAAAACAAGAACACCGACTTGATAAGCCATATGTTGGAAAGTATAGGCCACAGAAAGAAGTAACATCAAACTTAATGGTTTAATCTTATAGGCGAATAACAAGCCACCATAAATGGTGAGAATTGGAATTGTATAAACGGCAATATTAAGGAATTCATTCCATTGTTCTGGTTTCACAAAGAAATGTAAACCAATGATATTAACAACAGCGCCGCTTGAAGCAATTAATAAACCAATAGGAATAGAAATGTATGGTTTAAATCTAAAAGTAAGTCGATGCTTGATTAAAAGAACAGACGCCACAAGAATTTCGACTGTAAAAGAGATGAACATTGTGAGTAAAGTCTTAAGATCCATACGCTAGTTACCTTCTTCCATAATGTACTTCTTGAAACTTTCCATAAATCCCTTTTTCTTTGGATGTGATATAGCAATAACTTCGTCGTTTGCTAATTGGATGTCAAGTTTTTCTACGCGCTTAATATTATGCGCGTTCACTAAATAGCAGGAATTACATCTTATAAACCACTGCTTTCTTAATTGTTCTTCGAACTTCTTCAAAGTGCCGGTTGTGGTAATCTCTTGGTTATCTTTTAAGTGGAAGATAATATCATGAGAGATTACTTCAACATATAAGATGTTATTCGTTTCTATTTTATTAAAGCCACCTTCATTAGGTACGACGATAAAGTTATCGTTCTTTTTGCCTAGTTTTTTCATGACTCTTTCGAGTCTTAAATAGAATGAAGCATATGATAATGGTTTTAAGACAAAGTCGATAGCGTCTACTTCATAGCCATTTGTCGCATATTTCGCTAAGTTTGTGGTGAACATAATGATGACTTCTTCATCTTTTTCTCTGATATTTCTTGCGACATCAATGCCGTTCATTGCCGACAAGTTGATATCTAAGATAATGAAGTCATATTGGCTCTTAAAGCGCATTAAGAAAGCATCACCGCTGGCAAAGGTTTGGATATCAAAAGATATATTCTTTTCTTTGCTATAGCGATTCAACAAGGAAAGACAGTTGCTTAAATCATCAGCGGAGTCTTCCACGACCGCAATCCTAATGTTTATATCGTTCATTCTAGATAATTCTACCACGAAAGTGGCTTTAAGAAAATAATGAACCCCGCATCCACGCGGGAATTGGGGTTCATTTTAATGGATGTAGTTATTTTTAGTGACCGTCACTAGCTTTGATAACTTCTGGGATACCAACAGCAGCGTAGTCTTCAGCATTCCAAACGTTGTTGGAGTGTGCACATGCATAGAGGATGTTCTTAGCCGCTCTTCTGGAGAGGATTGGACCATCATGTGGTAAGAGTGTACGAATTCTGCTTGGTTTGTTATCGTTACTTAATTGACTTGGTGTTAACCATAAGTCATTACCAGCAACTAAACCAATATTTGTGGCCATATAGCTACTACCAGCATAGTCAGTAACGACGACACCATGGAAACCCCATTCTTCTCTTAAGAGAGTGGTTAATAAGGCTTTATTACCACCAGCCCACCATGAACCGACACAGTTGAAGGAGGACATGATACCGATTCCGCCTAAATCAACATAGAGTTCAAAGCCACGAGCGTAGATTTCTCTAATGGCTTGTTCGGTTGCCCAACAGAAGACACCAGAACGGCTATTTTCTTGTTCGTTTAATAAGAAGTGCTTGGCATATGTATAGACACCATACTTCATGCTACCTTGAGCGGTATGACCAGCCATTTGACCAGCGATGAGTGGATCTTCTGAATAATATTCGAAGTTTCTACCACCGAATGGAGAACGGTGAGTATTGATACCAGGAGCATACCAACCGGTTAAACCACGGGCAGCACCTTCACGACCGATGGATTCACCCATAACTCTCGCAACGTCTGTTGACCAAGAGCAGGCAACGATAACTTCACTTGGGTGACCTGTACCAGAGTGGAAGGCCGCACCAGGACCATCGTAGTCAACGGTTTGTGTTTTACCAATGCTACTAACAGCAGCAGTTTGGAAACCACCGTGTTCAATAAGATTATCCATGTCAGCATAGGACATTTGACTTAATAAGTTTTCCCATCTTGGGTCGTCCCAAGCAGCATCTTTAAGATCTCTAAGTGTTAATTCACCAGCGACATCTTGTGGTTTGATTTCTTCATCGATTTGATTGTCGGTGAGTGTGAAGGAACCTGGAGTGGAGTTATTACTTGCACCACCTGGGAAGTGACTTGCATCTGGGTTAGAGGCTAATGGGATATCAGCCTTATTTTGCCATGTGCCTTCAAAGTCTTTTCTGGATAAGTATGTGTTCTTTTCAACACCACCACCGAATTCGGCATCTTGGAAGATGTTGGCGTATTCTTTACCTGTTTGATAAGAGGTTTTGAATTCAACATCAGCTTCGAGTTCTAATTTCTTGGTATTTTCTCTACCGCTGACAGCGGTTTGCGCTAAATCCCAAACGTTTTCTCTAACGGAGAATTCATATTCGCCTTTTTCTAAGACATAGTAGCCTTTAGCGGTTGACCAGGAAGCGATATCTCTATAGCTGAATTCTAATTTATAAGCTTTAGTTTCGCCTGGTTCGATGATGTTTGTCTTTTGGAAAGCAGTTAATGAATAATAGGATTTTTCAATACCACCTGGGGTATATGGAGCGTGTGTATAGAGTTGGATAACATCTTTACCGGCAACGTTACCAGTATTCTTAACTTCGACTGTAACTTCGACTTTTTGATTATCTTTATCAACTTTATATTCCGCGATGGACTTATCAAATGTTGTATATGATAAACCATGACCGAATGAATATTGAACTTCATCATCATAGTCGATGTAGCCTTCTTTAGCGGCTGTCACATAATAACGGTAACCAACATAAATGCCTTCAACATAGTTAGTAAATCTTGCACTATTAGCGGCACCAGATGTGTATCTTAATGTGGTATCATTACCAAAGTTTTGGTAAGATGGCGCACTCTTAACATCATATGGCCATGTATCCACTAAGTGACCAGATGGGTTAACTTTACCAGCAAGGATTTCAGCAATAGCTTTTGTACCTGTTAAACCTGGGTGACCCATGAACACAGCAGCGTCGATTTCTGAATCATCTAAGAATTCAGCTTCGATAACTGTTGGAACGTTTAATAAGATGATGACTTTTTCGAAGTTTTCTTCGAGCATGTCGATCGCAGCGATTTCATTAGTCTTAAGTTGTAAATCTCTGAGGTTCATATCTTCGTCTTCAGAACCACGTCTTGTGATACAGAAGATGGCGGTATTAGAGAATTCTTTAGCTTGTTCTAATAATGTCTTACCACCTAATTCATCGAATGGTGTTTCGTAAGCGCTGACTGGTGGTTCAAAGTCATATGGTGCTTTACTGCTAACGATTTCAGCGTAACCATATTTGTTGAAACCACATTGGATGTCATAATCGACATCTGCGACAGAAATGGATTTGTTCTTGTAATAGTTCTTGATTAAGTTAAAGAGGTTTTCATTAATTTGGAAACCTTCATCCTTCATAGCTTGTTCAAGCTTGAGAGCCACTCTTGGGAAGCCTTTAACACGACCATCGGTTTGGAAGGAACCAGAACCACCATTACCATAGAATAAACCATACGCACATGAACCGAAGATGTTCACTTTGTTGTTTTCTTCTAAGTTAAGTGGTAAGGTACTGTTTCTATTCTTTAAAAGAACTGTACCTTCTTCTTGAATGGTAACGACGTTTTTCTCCGCTTCAGCGGCTGCTTGTCTTGATGTTTCTGTGTCAATGATGTCAACATGACTACCACGTAATGTGAACATTAAGTTAGCAAATGCAGCGGTTGGTAAGAATGATGCGACAGGGGCAACAAGAAGTGCGGCAACGCACACGACTGGGATTAACCAGACTTTCATTCTGTGCCATCTAATGACATTCTTAACTGGGCCAGTTGCGGATTTGGCAACAGCCTTCTTTTCTGCTTTAGGAGCCTTTTTGTAATTATCGAAAGCTTCCTGATCGCCTTCTTTAAATCTCATTTTACCAAAGACTAATTTTAGTAAAACGAATGCTCCTACGAGACCTGCTGCGGCAACGATAAGAATAATTAAGCCGACCCACCAATACTCAAGGATGTTACCCCAAGTATAGCCAGCGGCTACTTCCTTATCTAACCAGGACTCTAAAATAGGTAAATTAAACATAAATAATCTCCTTTTATACATATTTATGAGTTGTTAAAACATAGAAAAGTTAGCAAAAAACTAAAATTTGTATGTATTTACGTTTGCGATATTACTATAAGTGATAAAAATAGCAATGACAAACAAAATACATAAGATTGCTTTTAATGAGCATAACCTTGCAAGATTTTCAAATGCTCATTGTCTTTTAAATATTCAAAAAATAAGTGCGGTAAAATCTCCTTTCTCTCTTGATTATGAATTTTTCATACACAAAAAAATTAGATTCCGACAATAATTTTATGTGTATAACGCATGCGCTTATAATATAGCAAATGCGCGCCTACACTTCAAATGGCAAGTTAGTAAACTTTTATGGCAATGCATAAACAAAAAA
>CAMNMM010000009.1:0-11117 GCA_946544655.1 uncultured Caryophanales bacterium
CCATCGCTTTTGCTCTTACTTCATGTGCTCTACCCATGATTTAAAACTCCTTTTTCGCTTTTTTGCGGTTAAAATATTATCACATGTTCATATGAAATTGAACATAAATATTATCAATCGTAAATAACATCCACTAAATAAAGGCCAGAGGCTGGTGCTTTATAAGCGATGATTTCTCTATTTTTGTTATCTTGTAAATGCTTATCAATGAACTCTAATGGTTCCTTTTTATTAGCGACGTTAATCGCTGAACCAATCATATTTCTAATTTGATATCTCATAAAGCCATTACCGGTAAATATGACTCTTAATAAGTCACCTTCTTTAATGACTTCAATATTATATATTGTTCTAATGAATCCACCTTCATCTTCTTCTTTAGAGGTGAAGTCTTGATAATTGTGTGTACCTTCAAATTTTTGAAGAGCGTTTTTAAATAGTTCGATATCTAATTCCATTGGATAGATATAGGCTAAATCATAAGACATTGGATCTTTATTTGTAAGAAGAATACGATATTCGTAAATCTTCTTAGTGGCGTTATATCTAGCGTGGAAATCATCATCTGCTTGGGTAAGGGATAGAATCTTAATATCATCCGGAAGCATTTTATTTAATGCATATGTTAACTGCTTTAAGTCCTTTTCCTTATCACTAACATAATGAAAATATTGTTTAAGAGCGTGGACACCTGCATCTGTACGTCCACTACCTTGGATATTGATTTGACTGTCATAAACCTTGCTTAAGCATTCTTCAATCTTACTTTGCACACTAACAAAACCGACTTGCTTTTGCCAGCCATAATAATTAGTGCCCTTATATGAACAAATACCTAATACTTTCATAATTAGAATCCTGGTTTATTGAAAATAAGTTGAATGAGGTCGATTGGATTTTTTCTATCAAATACGAACATCACAATGATACCGGCAAAAATACCACCGATAAATAAGAAAGCAATAATATCTCTCCAAGAGAACCTTAATAAACGATATCTAGTACGTTTTGCTTTTGGATCATATCCTCTAACAATCATCGCATTAGCGAGTTCTTCACTTCTTTCTAAAGCAGAAACAAATAATGGAATGATTAAAGCAATAATCGCCCCGAAACGTTTAAAGATACCACCGTGGTTAAAATCAACACCACGGCTGGCTTGCGCTTTCATAATTCTTTCAGTTTCATCCAACAATGTTGGAATGAATCTTAAAGCGATTGATAAGGTCATGGCGATTTCATGAACTGGGAAACGAATTGGTTTTAATGGAGTCATATACCATTCAAAAGCATATGTCATGTCCATTGGTTTTGTGGTGCTAGTTAAAATCATTGTTAATGAAATCATTAAAATTAATCTCATCACAATATAACCGGCTTGACAGAATGCGTCCCAGTGGACTTCCAATGAACCAATGGTAAACGCCACTGGTAATTTTGGATTATTAGTCGGTACGAAAATATAAATAATCATCAGGAAGATGACTAACATCCATAAGCCGCCTAGTGATTTAATAAGTGACCATAAACTCACTCTAGAGATAAGCATTAACGCTAAAAGGATGATGATATAAACACCACTCATAATTAAAGCGGTTGACCACATATTGAATTGGAAGAAGATTCCCACCATGAATAAAAGCATGAGGAAAATCTTATTTCTCGCATCCAAATTATGAATGAAAGTATTACGAAAGGAATAACGGCCAAAAGTCATGCTACTCATGCTTTATTCCTCCACTTTCTAATCGCTTCAACTAAGTCTTCATTAGTGTGAATTTCGTTGATATCGATATCCATGCCCTTCTCTTTTAGTTTTTCTGCCACTTTAATAACGGAAGGAGTATCTAAACGGTCATAGCCTTTGATATAGCTAAATAATTCATTAGGGGTGCCATCAAAAGTCACTTTTCCTCTTTCTAACATCACCACTCGTTTAGTGTATGTATTAACTAAGTCCATATCATGAGTAATGATAATGATGGTTTTACCATTTTTATGGAACTCAGTAATGAGATTCATTAAGTCTTTACTACTTTGTGGATCAAATCCTGCAGTTGGTTCATCAAAGATTAAGATATCTGGGTCAATCGCTAAGATGCCCGCAATAGCGACTTTTCTTTTTTCACCACCGGATAAATCAAAAGGCGCTCTTTTGAAGTAGGATTCATCTAAGCCAACTTGTTTTAATGCTTCATGAGCTCTATTAAGTGCTTCTTCACCTTTGACACCAAAGTTTTTAACACCAAAAGCCACATCCTTTTCCACTGTCTCTTCGAAAAGTTGATATTCAGGGAATTGGAAAACTAAACCAACTTGTTTTCTTAAGCCACGTAATTTGCGGCTTTTTCTATTCTTATAATTAACGACGTAGTCATTGACTAAAACATCGCCTTTATCAGGGATTAAAAGAGCATTAAACATTTGGGCTAATGTTGATTTACCACTACCGGTTTCACCAACGATTGCTAAGAAATCATTGTCTTTGATTTCAAGAGAAACATCCATTAAAGCTTGGGTCGCATTAGTGGCTTTCTTTTGATAAGTGTAGAAGATATTTTTTACTTGGATGCCCATATATCCTCCACTAGTTGGTCAATAGTTTCCGCATTGGAATTAATGCCAATTTCTTTAAGTTCTTTTTCGATTTTATAAACAAAAGGCATATCAAGTTTCACTTCTAATAAAGCGGATTCATCTCTTAATATGTCTTGTGGTTTGCCTTCTTTAACGAGTTTACCTTTACTCAAAATCAATACCTTGTCGCTTAAAAGTGCTTCATCGATATCGTGAGTAATAGAAATAATTGTGAGTTCTTTGTTTTCCTTATGGATACGGTCAATGACCTTTCTTACTGTGGATTTACCTTTAGGATCAAGCATTGATGTGGCTTCATCGAGGATTAAGATTTCTGGCCTTAAAATTAAAGCACCCGCTAAAGCGATTCTTTGCTTTTGACCACCAGAAAGATTAATTGGCTCTTTCTTTAAATGGTCCAACATATTCACACTATCAGCGAAACGTTCGACTTCCGCTTGCATTTGATTGTGTGGAAAGCATCTATTTTCTAAGCCAAAGGCAATATCATCTTCCACTGTTGAACCAATGAATTGGTTATCAGGGTTTTGGAATATTAAAGAGGTCTTAGTTTGTAAGTCTTTAAGATTCTTTTCGGTGATTTCGACGTCATTAAAAAAGATTTGTCCCCCGGCTTTATCAAGTAAGCCCACGATTAACTTCGCTAGTGTGGATTTACCAGAACCGTTATGACCTAAGACAGAGACAAATGTGCCCTTTTCAACACTGAAAGATATATCGTCAATAACTTTGTTACTGCCGTCATATGAGAAGCTTAAATTTTTGATTTCTAGTTTGCTCATGGTTGTGATTATATCACGCGAGAGCAAAAATGAATAACGATATTGCCATTTTCACTTTGTGATGAAAGGTATATATCCGCTATTTTTTCGCTGTTTGGATGTATTTTCTGATTTTGTCACAAGCGTTATTGAAGGTTAAATATAATGAGGACCTACTCATCATTCCTGTATGTTCTAAATCATTAAGATCATAGCCTTCTAACATCAGCGCTAACATCGCAAATTCTTGATGCTTAAATTCTTTTCTATGCTCGTAGATTATTCTTTTTAATTCTTCAATGCGTTTTTCATTGTAGTGAAGCTCATTGAACTCTGCGATTCTTTCGCCCGCGAATCTTCTTTCATCAGCTTCTTCATCAAAAGAAACAAATCCACGAAACATTGCCGCATTCGCTAGATAAGAATTCTCTAATAAATAATCCACGATTGCTTTCTCACTACTTTCTCTCCAAAAGATAAAGAAAGAAGACAATCGCTGGGGATCATATTTCCTTATGATGTGGGGAAATAATTGTGAGCAAATTGCCATGAGTTCTTTAAAAGAAACACCACTATTTGGGTATTTCTCTAACATTTCGCAAGTCAAACCTTTGAAATATTTGCGATAGCGTTTTACTAAATACAGATAGGCTTCATGATTGCCTTGTGTAATTAGGATATGTAGGTGCTCATCCAGAATGCGGTTATAGGTTTTGGGTGCCATAACAAATCTCCTTTCGATTAGATATTTGTTTTATGCACCTCCGCTAATAATATGCCGGCCGCCACGGAAGCATTTAAAGAATTGACATGTCCGAATTGAGGAATCTTCACAACATAATCAGAATTCTTTAGAACAAGAGATGAAACACCTTTACCTTCACTGCCTATGACCACGACAACTGGAAAATCATATTTAATAGAAGAATAGGAAATCGTTGCACTACCATCTGTAGAAACAACCCAGTAGCCTTCTTCTTTTAACTGTTTAATTGCTTGATTGAGGTTATTTACAACTGCGACTGGCACATAGTTAATAGCGCCTGCGCTTGTCTTTGCCACAGTAGCGTTTAAAGAAACAGAATTATGCTTAGGTAAGATAACTCCAGATGCTTCAAAGACATCCGCACTTCTTAAAATAGCGCCTAAGTTATGTGGATCCTCAATATTATCAAGCATGACGATAATCTTCTTTTCTTTCTTTTTTGCTCTAAGAATGATTTCGTCTAAAGAAACCGTCTGATATGGTTTAAGTTCAGCGGCGACACCTTGATGGACACCGTTATTAGACATCTTATCCATTTCACTTGGAGAAACGGTAACCATAGGAATCTTATATTCTCTTACGAGATTAGTGATTCTTGGGTCAGAAAAACTAGGAACAACAAAAACTTTCAACGCCTTTTTAGCATTGAGAGCTTCGTATACTGGATTCTTTCCGTAGATTAGATTGATGTCCTTATTCATAATTAGTCGATTTCTTCAATACAATTAATGTATTCCAAAGTCGATAAGGCTTCAATAATTTCTGTATGAGTTTTGTATTTTTTCAACTCTTTAGAGTTAATTGTGATGGAAATTGTATAAACACCAAGTCCTGTATTGTTATAGGCTGGGTTAGCTTCGATATCAACAATCTTTAAGCCAAGTTTACGAATGACACCGGTGAAGTTCACTAAATCGTTTCTATTTTTGAGTTCTAAATGAATTTCAAAGTGATTGCTCTTATTCTTCATATAAACTTCAATTCTTGGCATTGCGCTTAATGTAATGAAGGCAAGAACAACACCGATTAAACCGATGGTATATAAGCCCGCACCAAATGAAGCACCGATAATAGCGGTAAGCCATAAAGCGACAGCAGTTGTTAAACCTTTAATTTGGTTTTTAGAGGAATAAAGAAGGGTGTTACCAGAAATAATAGCACCACCTAATACAACAGCGGCTGTCACGGCTGGGAAGACCACTTTGAAGTTGGCCATGAAATAAACATCAAGTAAGGCTGCGATTGTGGAAAATAACGCCACAAAGGTAAATGTTCTAAAGCCAGCAGTATGTCTCTTTCTACTTCTTTCAAAGCCAAAAGATGCACCGATAATAAAGGCTAAGGCTAATCTAATAATGATTGTCCAAATGTTGAATTCCGCTAGCCAACCATTTGTTAATTGGTTAATTGGATCTAGCGCGATAAAGTCTTCCATAAGATAAACCTCCTACTTACGGTTAAGGAAACCTCTATGATTACGATTAAAGGTTTCGTTTTCATATTCTTCTGCAGCCTCAGTAAAGGCTTGTTCATTTGCTTCTTCAACACCAATTGGTGGAATTTCCTCTGAGATGTGTTTGATTTGGGCGGCTAATAAGTCAATTTCTCTAGATGAGCCTTCATCATTAACCACTCTGTGTTGCACCACGCTTTCTGGGGCTAATTCATCAATATTTTCTTTACCATATGAACCAGATAGATATAAGCCAAGTTTAGCGCATCCTGGACCAATTAATTCATACAGGATGGATGATGCTAAGATGATTGTAGTTAAAGCGGTTGCTTCAGCTTCTAAGCCAAAAGAAGAGAAAGTTCTCGCACCCATTGCCGCTAAACCGATAGCAACACCGGCTTGAGGAATAAGAGCAAGGCCTAAGAAATTTCTAGTTTTCGCAGGGGTTCTAGTAATCAAGCAGCCAAGATATGCTCCACCGTATTTACCAGCAATACGAGCAAAGAAATAAACTATTGCTACGACGATAAGTGGCACAACCGCAATTGAACTTGTGCTCGTAAAAGCGCTAAATGAGAAATTCATGCCGCTTCTTACAAAGAAAACAAGCATAATAGGTGGAATGAAATAATTAACTTGTGCAAATAATTTTTCTTCTTGCTTGGCGGTATTAGTGTAGACCATTCCAATAGCCATACAACCTAGCAATGGACTTTGGCCAAACAATGAACATATGCCACAGAATAATAATAAAACAGCTAAAACGATAATTAGTCGATTATCTGTTGTTCTCTTTGAAGAAATTAAGAATCTTAAAATAAAGCCAAAAATAAAGCCAATTGCTAAGCAAATGATATTTTCAATAATTGGCCAGCCAACTTCCATAAAGCCCACTGAACCTTTTGAAATACCAATACAAATAGCAATAGCGACACTATAGAGCAATAATGTCACAACATCATCTAAAGCGACAACTTCTAATAATGTATTAACATAATGGCCTTTAGCTTTAGTTTGTTTAATTGTCATCAATGTTGATGCTGGCGCGGTCGCACTACTGAGGGCGCCTAAAACTAATGAGAAGGCAACGCTTAAGCGGAAAACAAAGAAGCATAAACAGAAGACAATAACAAAAGCGGCAAGGGCTTCAAAAACGGTGATAATCAATACCTTCCAGCCTGCTTTTTTAAGTTCGCTTATTTTAAAGAACTGTCCAGCGGTAAAAGCGATAAAGGCTAAAGCGATATCACTAACAAAGTCAGTTCTTGTTATAAATTCTTGAGGAATAAGGTTAATCACTGATGGACCAATTAAAACGCCAGTAATGATATAAGCAGTAACGTTTGGTAATTTAAGTAATTTAGTGAGTCTTGTCATCAAAAAGCCACATATTAAAATCGCGCCTAAAGCAATGATGACACTACTAGCGGTTTTAACTCCACCAGTAATATTAAGTGCATCAAGTAATTTTTCGATTAATGATGTGTTAACGCTTTCTGTATTTGTCAAATTACATGACTCCTTTTTCAATTAAAACTTTTCTGATTTCATCAGATTTAGCAAAGTCTTTATTTTCTTTGCTTAAGAGATATTCTTCATATAAGTGGGAGATATTATCATCAAACTTTACGTAAGTAATGTCAAGACCTAAAACATAGAACATATCAGTAAGTGTTTTAAATAAGTTATTTAGTTGATTTAAATCAGCATCTCTACTTCTAATCAACTGATTGACATCCTTAAGGACGTTATAAAGCTCCGCTAAAGCGTTCGCGGTATTTAAGTCATTGGCTAAGGCTTCTAAGAACTTAGCGATGTATTCTGGCTTACCTTCATCTAAATTAACTTTGTTAGCCTGTAATTTAAGCGCAGCTTGTTTATAAGCCATTTGCATTCTAGAAACTTCTTGTTGAGCTTCTTTAACTGTTTCATCAGTGAAGTTAACTGCTTGTCTATAATGAGCGTTTAAAATAACTAAACGGGTAACTAAACCACCATAGGTGGCAATCATATCTTTAGCTAAGACGACATTACCTAAAGACTTGGACATCTTTTCATTGCCAAAGTTAATAAAGGCATTATGCATCCAGAAGTGAGCAATTTTACTATGATGTGTCGCTTCACTTTGGGCGATTTCATTTTCATGGTGTGGGAATTTTAAGTCATAACCACCACCATGGATATCAATATGATCACCTGGGAAAATAGAATCAATCATCACACAGCATTCAGTGTGCCAGCCTGGTCTACCTTTGCCCCATGGTGAATCCCATTTAATGCCTTCGTCAGTCTTTTTCCATAAGGCGAAGTCTAATGGGCTTTCTTTTTGTGAATTCTCTTCTACACGGGCGCCTACGCGTAAATCTTCTACATTTATGCCACTTAAAACGCCATAATCTTTGATGTTTTCAACACGGAAATAAACATCCCCATCTCTTTCATAAGCGGCACCGGTTTTAACAAGGTTATCAATATAGGCAATAATCTTTGGCATATATTCGGTAACTCTTGGGGTAATTGTAGGAATTTGAGAACCAATACCTTTCACGGTCTTTTCAAATTCACCGATATAGAAATCGGTTAATTCCTTTTCTGATTTACCTTCTTGCTTCGCGGCTTTGATGATCTTGTCATCGACATCAGTGTAGTTACTAACATAAGTGACGTCATAGCCGACATAAGTCAAAAAGCGTCTCAAAGTATCAAAGACAACGACTGGTCTCATATTGCCAATATGCGGGTAGTTATAGACTGTTGGACCACAGACATACATACTAACCTTTTTGTCTTGGATAGTTTTGAAATCTTCTAGTGAATTAGAAAGGGAATTGTAAAATTTGATGTTCATAAGTTGTTTCCTCTTTTAGAGACAATAAGGGGCGAGTATTTAAGTACCCGCCCCAAATATTAATTTACTTTACTGGAAATTTTTCTCTCTTCGCATTATAGGAAGTGTGGAGTAATTCTTCAGCGAGTTCGCTACCAGGTTCACCCAAGAAATCAGCATAGAGTTTTTGGATGTCTTTGTTATTGTGTGATTGACGAATGACTAAGCGTTCATCTTCACTATATAACACGCTGGCACGTTTAGCGCGGTATGTTTCTAAGATGTCATCATCTTCGTTTGGTAAGAAGATTGGTTTAACGAATGGTTGACCACCACCGTTGATACATCCACCTGGACAACACATGACTTCGATGAAAGCGTATGGAGAAGTACCATCTTTAATTTGGTCTAAAAGCTTCTTAGCGTTAGCCATACCGGAGGTAACGGCAACTTTGATTTCAGTACCATTGATATTTAAAGCGGCTTCTTTAACACCTTCTAAGCCACGGACAGCGGTGAAGTTGATTTCCTTATATTCTTTACCAGTTAACCAGAAATAAGCTGTTCTTAAAGCGGCTTCCATAACACCACCGGTGACACCGAAGATGACACCAGCACCACTATATTCGCCGAGTAAGTCGTTATCAAATTCTTCATCTGGTAATTTGTTCCAAACGATACCAGCACGTTTGATCATCTTTGCTAATTCACGTGTTGTTAAAACAGCATCGACATCATTTGGCATTTCTTTTCTTTGTCTTTCGTACTTCTTAGCGGTACATGGCATGACGGAGACCACAAAGATATCTTTTGGATCTAATTCATGCTTTTTGGCAAAGTAGGATTTCACGATTGCACCCACCATCATATGTGGGGACTTACATGAAGAGACGTTTGGAATGACTTCTGGATAGAAGTATTCTAAGTAGTTAATCCAACCTGGGGAACAGGATGTGATTTGTGGAAGTGGCGCGGTCTTTTTGGTAATTCTATCCATTAATTCATGCGCTTCTTCCATGATTGTTAAGTCAGCACCAAAGTTGGTATCGAAGACACGATAGAAACCTAATCTTCTTAAAGCAGCAACCATTTTGCCTGTACCGGTTGTACCAATTGGTTCACCGAATTCTTCAGCGATGGCGGCTCTAACAGCTGGAGCGGTTTGAACGATAACTTTCTTACCCGCTTTGAAGGCTGCGTCAACTTTAGCGATTTCTTCGTTTTCGTATAAGGCACCTGTTGGACAGACGTTCACGCATTGACCACATTGTAAGCATGGGCTTTCAGCGAAACTTCTATTTTGTGCAGGAGCAACGATGGCTTTGAAACCACGGTTTTCAAAACCGAGAATGGAAATACCATGAGCTTCTTTACATCTTTCGATACAACGACCACATAAGATACATTTAGCGGTATTTCTCATTAAGCCTGGGGCTAATTCGTCAACAGTGGCTGGTGATTGTTCACCCATGAATTTTTGATCACGAGCACCAACGATGTTAGCGACTTCTAATAATTCACATTTGCCTTGTTTTGGGCATTGTAAACAGTTCTTTTGGTGGTTGGAAAGGATTAATTCCACGGAGGCACGTCTGGCTTCGACGGCTTTTTGGGAATTGGTAATGATTTCCATACCTTCGTTAACTGGGTAGACACAAGAGGCGACTAAGCCACGAGCACCCACGACTTCAACTAAGCAAACACGGCAGGAGGCCAAAGAGCATTTGCCATGGTTGAAGGCACAGAGAGATGGAACGACGTAACCACATTTTCTTGCAGCTTCTAAAACTGTAAGACCGGATTCAACTTGGTAAGGTTGACCATTAATTTTGATATTAACTAATGACATGGCTATTTCCTCCTATCTCTTGGTGATTGCGCCAATACGGCAACCACTTAAACATGAACCACACTTGACACACTTTTTAGGATCAATGACGTGGGCGAATTTACCTGGGTTAACGTTACCATTTGGTAAGTGAGCAGGTTCTGTACCAGGAGCGATAGCGCCGACTGGGCAGTTTCTCATACAGAGACCACAACCGATACATTTATTTGGAAGAATATAGTATTCCATCATGTTCTTACAAACGTGAGCTGGACATTTGTGATCTTTGACGTGAGCTTCGTATTCTTCTGGGAAAGCTTTCAGTGTGGAGAGAATTGGGTTTGTGGCGGTTTGACCTAAAGCACATAAGGAGTTATTTCTAATAACATTACTTAATTCCTTAAGATCTTCTAAGTCTTGAGGTTCACCCTTACCATCACAAATCTTTGTTAAGATGTCTAAACATCTCTTTGTACCGATACGGCATGGAGAACATTTACCACATGATTCATCGCAAATAAATGTCATATAGAATTTAGCGACGTCAACCATACAGTTGTCTTCGTCCATGACGATGGCACCACCGGAACCCATCATACTACCAGCAGCGACTAAGCTACCGAAGTCGATTGGTGTATCTAAGTCTTTTTCGGTTAAGCAACCACCGGAAGGACCACCAGTTTGAATGGCTTTGAATTTCTTTCCGCCTGGGATACCACCACCGATATCATAGATTAATTGTCTTAATGTTGTGCCCATTGGAACTTCGACAAGACCAACGTTATTGACTTTACCACCGAGAGCAAAGACCTTTGTACCTTTGGTGTCAGCTGTACCAATAGCAGCGAATTTTTCCCAACCTTCTCTTAAGATATAAGGAACAC
>CAMNMM010000010.1:0-9414 GCA_946544655.1 uncultured Caryophanales bacterium
GGAGGATTTAAAGCCATCCTGGGTGTAATAAGCATCATGATAATTTGCTTCCATTGAAGCCATTCTTTCATTGATGAAAGAGATGTTATCATCCATCTTAAGAAGGGCCACTAATTCTTTAGTTAATCTTAAAGCGTAATAATAGAATCCAGCTTGTAATAAATCATTATCAATATAGCTGCCCCAATCGTTCCATGTCCAAGAACCAGCACGATATTTAGGAAGGCCGTTTTGCATCTCAAATAATTTTAAATATTCAATTACCGCTTTGACATAGGGAGTCATTGTTTCAATATCGTTAGTGTGTTCGAAATAATGATAAGCGCTGGTGAGGAAGGCTAATGATTGATTAGGGATTTCTTGCGGTTTGACACTTGGCGCACGGGATGGAATGACATTATCAGTCTTAACCCACCCTAGGCACACTAATATTGATTTCTTAATGAGATCTAAAGCCCCTTGATCATAGCAATATAAAGCAGCATCAATTTGGTTAGAAGCATCCCCCATATATGGTCCTCTTTCTCGATCTGGACAGTCCATGAAAGAGTCTCTCATACACACTCTAACAGTGTTTTGTGCTTTCTTCCATAAGATATCCAAATTAGCGTCAGAAGAGGCAAATGGTTCCATAAGTTCACCATTAAATTCGCTCATGCGATAGGCAAGTTTATTGAACTTAACACCCTTTGGAGCGTCGATAAATAATGTGTAGCCACTTCTCCATGGATAATTCTCATAACTTTGTTGTCCGTCTTTTGTGACATAAGTGTCTTTAAATGATTGCAGACCATCATTATATTTATATGAATCAGTATAGAAAACTAGTTTCTTTCCTGCTTCCGCTTCAACATCGATATACCAAGAGAATTGAATATCTGTAGGTAAATATAACTTTAAAGTTGTATCTTCTGATAACGTTTTGCCAACATATTCATTTGCGTTGCTGAAATCAGTAATTTCGTGAAATTTAATTGGTTTTGTAGGTGCCTTATATAAATCACCAAAAGGTAAGTTACCCGCTTTTGCCACCGCTTTAGCGGATTCCCAAGATGAATCATCGAAGTCTAATTTACGATAATCGCCTATTTCTTTTCTAGCGTCATAGAAAACATTTCTTTCAGCAAGCATTGATGATTGATCATAAGCATCATATTCTTTACCACCGCTTATTTTGTTGCGATAAGCATCAATTCTTATTGTTCTAAAAGAAGAATCTGATTTTACTAATGTATCGCCCGCTTGCATTTCAAATAATAAACCAGCTTGAGAAATCATATCGCCTTCACTATCTTTGATTTGTGGATTAATAGAGCTATCTCCACTTCTACCATTAAAGGCCACTAAGATAGTAATGATGTTATTGCCTTCTTTTAAATTGTTGATTTTTACTTCGTCATAATACGAGTCGAATGGTGTTGGCCCACGCTTTAAAGAACCATCAATTGTCACCAGTTCTTCATTAACCCACATAAAGTATTTAGATTCAGCGGATATGAAAGCAGTTGCTTCGTTCACTTTTTCTTTTAATGTAAAGACTTTTCTAAAAGCGACATAGCTATCTTCATTGCAGTAATTTGTCCAAATCCAATGTGCTTTCCAATCACTCTTTTTATAATTATCTAAATAAGAAGTATATTTTAAAGATGAGCGGTCTGCTTTTCCTGTTTCTGGTACACTATCTTCATTATGTTGATTGGAACTATTTGGTTGACAAGCCCCTAAGCACAAAGAAAAGAAACACACCGATAACAAAAGTAAATTTCCTTTTTTCATAATTAAATTCTCCTAGCGCTACCATTTTTACAAAAAGGAAAGCAAGAGACAATTTAGGCAACCTATTTTTACTTTTTTATCTCGTAGACTTTAAAACTTCGATAAAAAATATGCTATATATTTTTAAAAATATGTCAAAAACATTTAAAATATCAATAAGAACATTCATAGTTAACACGAAAGTAGGAAATTGATGATGCTTATTAATAAAGACTGGCTTTTTTATCGACAAAATGAACCAAATAGCAAAACGAAAGTTAATTTGCCATTTGATGCAATGCTAAGAGAACCTAGAGACATCTCTTATAGAGGTGGAGATAAGGTATCATTTTTTAAAGGCGATGACTATGTTTATGAAAAAATCATCAATATCGATGATTTAAAAAAAGAATATTATTTCGAATTTGAAGGTATTTATCATCATCCTCAAATCTATATTAATGATGAATTAGCCTATGAACGTCAGTATGGTTATTCCACTTGCTTATTTAACGCGACAAAATATTTAAAACAAGGCAATAACATTATCAAAGTTATCGCCATTAATAGCGATCAACCTAACTCCCGTTGGTATAGTGGCGCTGGGATATATCGTAATGTCCATCTCTATGTTTTGCCAAAGATACATATTATTCCTCGTTCATTTAAAATCAATACAATCGACTATAAAGAAGGAAAGATATCTTTTAAATGTTTGTTAAATGCGATATCGGATTTAACAATCGAAATATTTGATAATGATAATAAATCTATATTAAAAAAAGAATATAAAAGCATTAAAGAAATAGATGATGTTATCGTCATTAATAATCCATATCTATGGAATGATGAACATCCTTATTTATATAAAGCCAGGATCACAATAAACGAACAAATAGAAGAATTAAAATTTGGTGTTAGACAAATATCACTTGATAAACAACAAGGCTTATTAATAAACGGAGAAAAAGTTATCCTTTATGGTGCTTGTATCCATAGCGATAACGCCCTTTTAGGTGCGGAATCTTATAAGGAAGTTGAATATCGCAAAGCTAGACAACTTAAAGAACTTGGCTATAACGCTGTTAGAAGTGCACATAATCCAATATGCAAAGACTTTTTAGATGCTTGTGATGAACTCGGCTTATATGTCATGGACGAATATGTTGATTGCTGGTATATCCATAAAACCAAATTTGGTTATAGCAATTATATGGAAGATAACTATGAAGATGATCTATTTGATATGGTAGAAAAAGATTATTCTCATCCTTCTGTCATCTTTTATAGCACTGGTAACGAAGTTAGTGAAACTAGTGAAGCTAAAGGCATTGAACTTCAAGGTAAGATGAATGATTTATTACATAAATTAGATTCTTCAAGGTTAACAACATGTGGTATCAACGTCTTCTTCAACGGCATTGCTCACACTCCTATTGCCACATATAGTAGCAAAAAAGCGGAAGATGAATATAAAGCAAAACCAAAGGTGGAAGGTAGTTCTGATATCTTCAACACTATCGGTAATATGATGGGCGCAGGCTTTATGAAAAAAGGCGCTACTCTTCATATTGTTGATAAGAACACAAGAGGGGCTTTCGCTAAGATGGATGTTGCTGGATATAATTATGGCATCCTTAGATATAAGAAAGACGCTAAGAAATATCCAAATAGATTTATATGCGGTACAGAGACATTAGTCTCTGATACTGCCTTATTCTACGAAATAGCACATCAGATCCCGCGCGTTATTGGTGACTTTGTTTGGGCGGGTCTTGACTATTTAGGTGAAGCTGGTTTTGCAGCGGAATTAAATAGAAAAGAATTCCCATATTTAAAAGACCGCTCAGGATGGTTAACTGACGATGGAGGAAGAAAAGACATCTTAGGCGACACCACTAGTGAGGGTGATTATACTCAAGTTGTTTATCATAAAAAGATTATTGATATTGGTGTTGTTTCTCCTTATGACATAAGATGCAAATGCAATAAAGCAGCGTGGAGATTTAATCACGCGATTAGATGCTATTCATATCCAGGGGAAGAAAATAGAAAATGTACATTCTATATTTATTCCCGTTCCCCTATCGTGGAATGTTATCAAAATGATAAATTGATAAAACGTAGCAGAATTAATCCTAAAAAATGCTTTATTAAATTCAATGGAAAATATATTCCAGGTGTTATAAAAGCCGTTGCTAAAGACTTGAAAGGCAATATTTTAGGCGAAGTATCTTTAAAGACAGCTTCAAAAGACATCAAACTTAGATATTACAAAGAAGAATATCCTGAAGCTGATAGATTTGCTTATGTTCATTTTGCTTTTGAAGATGAAGAAGGCAATAGAAATGTTCATCAAGAAAAAAATATTGAAATTAGTGACGTTAAAGGTGGTAAACTTCTAAGATTAGGTAACAGTGCTTCCTATAATAAAGTTGGCTATTTAACAAATAAAATTAAGACCTATCACGCTAAAGGAATGGGAATCTTTGAATTCGATGAAGATTCAAAAGAAATAATCTTTTCCATCACAAGCGAATTAGGTCAAGAAACAATCACTATTAAACGTTGAAGCTTTGTTATAAAAAGCGGACAATGACGTCCGCTTTTAAGATTGCTATTATTAAGGATTAAGCAATTGGAAAGGCTTCTTTAAGTCTATTGGCTTCTTCTTCAGTAATTCTTAAGATTGTGCCATGACGTTTGGTTTGAGAGTCCCAACTGAATTCTGTATTCTTAGCAAGTTGTCTCCAAGAACCGTTAGCATTATTGATATCTTCAACATCGGTTGTGGCCCATGGAATGTAACCAATACTTGTATTGGCGTAGAAGTCCGCCATTAAGCCGATTTCAGGAACGTTTGGATCTTGTCTGTCCGCTTGGTTAAGGTAGAACCATTCTGGACCTTCTAAGCATTGATTGGTAGCGTCTCTGCCTTCAGCTTTGAAACCAACATCGGCTAAGTTTTGAACGAATTCCCATTGAACTGCTTCTTCATAAAGGCCATCTGGTCTTTCTTGTTCTTGAGGAAGAAGGGATGTTGTTCTTTGGATTCTGATACCGCCACCTTCTTCGTTATTGCCACCATCTTTACAGGCGCTGTAATAATATTCACCAATCTTCATCACAGAACCGTCAATAACTTTACGATAATCATTATTGATTGCGTCGTTATCTTTTTCGTTTCTTGATTTGATATTGTCTTGATATTTAATATTGGAGATGAATTTTTTAGTTTCACTAAAGTGACGGAAGTCTCTTGTGGTTGTGTAATAGACACAGTCTCTTTCTAAGATTTTAGCGTTAACACCTTTGCTCACATCATCAATGACTGTAGAAGAGAAGAAAATGTAATATGAACCAGTTTCTTCACAATAGATCATTTCAGGAGCCCAAGCCATACCAGCATTAGGAGCAGCGACTTCAATTAATCTTTCTTCGGTCCAATTGACTAAGTCATGAGATTCCCAAAGAATGATGGAGTGACTGCCTGTTTTAGTGGCTTGATTAGCGTTATTGTTCCAGCCACCTCTTGTATAGACTGATAAGTCTGTAGCGATTAAATAGAAGGTATCACCTTCAGGTGAACGGCAGATATATGGGTCTCTAACACCTCTTTCACCAATCTTACTGGATAAGACTGGTTTTAAGTTATTCATTGTGGAGCCGTTCATATCTTTGAACTTTAAGCCTTCACCGACATCCGCAAGAGCGAAGAACATTTGTTCACCAGTGGCAATCTTTTGACCATTTTCGGTTTTGCCGTGCCCTTCACCAACGAAGTGACCAAATAAATAAGCTTGATAATCTTCATCAGCGATTTGAGGAGCAGCGGCTTTAACGTTGACTTCTTGTTCGTATTGAGTCTTTGTGCCATTCTTATCAATAACAGCGGTTAATTTAACGGTTGTGTCTTTGCCTTGTCTATGGACAATGCCTGGCGCCATATCGCCATTCCATTTAGCATCGATGACTTTTTGATTGCTACTTTTCCAAGTCACAGTAGCGCCTTCGATTTCAGTTGGAAGGTAGATGTTACCATAAACGCCATCTTCACGATTGACGACTTCTAACTGATTAATAATTGCTTCATCTGTTTCTTCAGCGTACTTAGCGTTACCACATGAAGTTAAAGAAAGTAAAGCGGTGGCTGAAAGCGCAAAAAAGAGTTTAATTTTTGTTTTCATATCTTTTCCTTTCGGTTTTGTTCACTTATATTATGCCACTATTTTTAATCTATTAAAATATGAAAAAAGACCACTTTTTATGTGGTCTTTGTCTTTATAATATATTAGTTTATTCAACTCCAATCAAGAAGGAATAAACTGGTTGATCACCTTTTCTAATATCTAAGTCTAAATCAGAGAATTTTTCAGCGATTAATTCAGAGACTTGATTCATTTCTTCATCGTTAACATCTTGACCAACGAGGATTGTGATGATGCTTGAATCTTCATCAATCATCTTTTCAAGCAAGGTCATTAATGTTTCTAACTTGTTTGGGTTATCAACAACAATGTCTTTTTCGAAGATACCAATGAAATCGTCTTTTTTGACCTTTACACCACCGATTTCGGTATCTCTAATAGCAAATGTGACTTCACCAGATTTGACGTTCTTTAAGGCCGCTTTCATGGAGCGGAAGTTTTCTTCTGGATCAGCTTCTGGATTGAACATAATCGCAGAGCTAATTCCTTGAGGAATTGTCTTACTTGGAATGACGTAGACATTTGTATCAGCATCTTCCACCATATCGCAAGCTTGAGAAGCCGCCATTACGATATTGGAGTTATTTGGGAAGATGAAGACGTTATGAGCGTTAGCTTTCTTAATAGCGCTAACGAAATCTTCACTACTTGGGTTCATGGTTTGACCGCCTTTAACAACGACGGAAACACCAATTTCTTTTAAGAAATCTTCAATGCCTTGACCAGCAGAAACACTAATCATTGCATATTCGGTTTTTTCTTTGGCTTCTTCTTCCTCTTCGAAATCTAATTCTTCAGCGGATTCACCGACTTTAAGATTGACTAATTTGAGCTTTAAGAATTCGCCAAATTGTTGAGCGTAATTTAAGATATCACCTGGGTTAAGAACACGGATGTGAACTTTAACACAATCATCTTTAACATTGACCACTAAGTCATCACCGTTTGTGGATAATAAGTTAGAGAATCTATTTTCGTTGAAGGCTTTCTTTTCTTTTAATAATTTCAAGACGAATTCTAATAAATATCCTTCTTCTTCGCCTTCTTCAGTAGAGTTTTGCGCTTCTGTAGCGGTAGCTTGGCTTCTTTCAACGAAGTCACCACCAGCGGCGATTCTCATACCTTCTAAAATTCTGATGAGACCAGTACCACCAGAGTCAACGACACCAGCTTCTTTTAAGACTGGTAATAATTCTGGGGTTCTTTTTAAGGATTCTCTTGCTTCTTGAAGCATGAGATCTAAGCACTTTTCAATGCTCATGTTATCTTTGACGTTATCCGCGAGGAATTGACTTGATTCACGAATAACTGTAAGGATTGTACCTTCGACTGGATTAACAACGGCTTTATAAGCAACTTCAACACCTTTTTGGAAAGCAGCAGAGAACGCTAAAGCGTTAACTTCTTCTAAACCATCTAAACCTTTAGAAAAGCCACGGAAGATTTGGCTAGTAATAACACCAGAGTTACCTCTAGCGCCCATTAATAAACCACGAGAGAAAACCTTACTAATTTCATAAGCGCTTTCATCGCTTCTATTTTGGATTTCTTTACTACCAGAAGTTAATGTTAAGTTCATGTTCATACCAGTATCACCATCTGGGACTGGGAAAACGTTTAAAGCATCCACTTCTGGATAATGGTTATATAAATTATTGCTTCCTGAAATAAGAAGCTGTTTTAAAGTCTGTCCGTTTAATGTTCTCATATGTATTAGTGAGAGGATAGTTGCTCACCAAAGACGTTTACACCTGTGCAGGATTTATTAAATTTTTTATTGAGTTGGTACATAATTGTTTTTTGGCATTCAACGAGAGCTTCGGTAATTTTAACTTCGTTAGAAAGCACTAAATAAACGTCGACGGTAAAGGTGCGGTTTGCGTATTTTTTCACGTAAATCGCTTGATCCTCGATAATTCCTTTCTTAATGCGTTTATCAGCGCGAAGTGTATCCTCGCGTCGAGAGATATCAACGACACCATAGCATGCAAGCGCAGCAACCCTGGTCGCGTCTTTGATATCCTGTGTGTGATAATAAACTTGGGTATTCGTATTCTTTTCCATAAAGCAGTGTTATTTTACATAGTAAACGTAGTTATGTCAAACAATGAAGAAGAAAATTACTAACATTGTCGAGAAAAAGTAAACATTATCGTCTTAATAAAGAGAGTAAAGGAAGGAAGTCTTGATAGACATCACCATATGAAACAATGATGTGATTCCCAAAGCTGGCCTTTAAGATTTCAAGAAGTCCTTCTTCCCCTAACGCAACCGATATTTGCGTTCTGCAGTATCCTTCAAGAGAAAGGTTTTCTTTCAAATTCGCAGGGATACATAGGGTATTTTCTAAGCTGTAATCAGGTGCGATTTTACATAAGGTAATACGGCCTTCTGGTAATTCACCTTTCACACCAATTCCTAACCCACTTTCAAAATGAGTCATTAACTTATATGAAGTGACCATATTAAGTGGAACTGTACAATGTGCGAGCATGATGGAATTATCTTCATAATTGAATTTTGATGGATTTGCCATGAAAGAACTGCGATTTGTTAATGAATTAACAATATGCATAGTAACTAAGCTAGGTACATCACCTTCACAGCCCGCTGTAATGCCTTCTTCATTAAGCATCGCTAAGGCAAGGCATGCTGTTTGTTTATATTTTTTAACAAGATCAAAACAACGGATAGTTAACCCATTTAATTGATACTTCGCTATTAACTTTTTAAGAGCGTTATAGATCACAAGAGAGAACTGTAAGTCATCACGAGATTCCGCTTTTTTAATGAATTCTTTTGCGTGAGGAACAACATTAATATCGAGCATTTCTTTTTCTTCTTGCTCAATTAATTCTTCAAGTTCTTTCATTTTGATTTTCACGATATTTTGCTTAAAGTTTTGATAAATCATCTTTGGTTCAACTGGAGAAGCAATAAGCCAACTACTAGGATTTCCAATTAAACCTAAACGATTATCTTTAACACTGTTATAAGCATTAATAATCGTCGCGATATGTTTAATCATATTAGCGATGTGATTTTCGTCACCCACTAATAAGAAACAGAGTTTATTGTGATTTTCTAAATATGTTTTAATTTCTAAAGAAGCTGGTAAAGAATTGTTTTTTGATGTTGATAAAATGACTAATGGTTCTGGTAAGTCTTTTAGACGTTTTAAGAAGAGATTTTCTGTGCCGCCTGAACCAATAAGGATAATGTTAAAAATCGGCTCCTTAGCGTTCTCTAGCACGATTAAAT
Organism: uncultured Caryophanales bacterium; assembly: GCA_946544655.1. Taxonomy (GTDB): domain Bacteria; phylum Bacillota_I; class Bacilli_A; order RFN20; family CAG-826; genus RUG14515. The sequence continues at coordinate 9,225 of CAMNMM010000010.1, forward strand.
CGTCATTCATCAAATAATTGTTGATTTCATCAACAAACAAAAGATCTTCTTTTTGGATTTTATTTTCCTTTTTAGAAAGGAAACTATATAAAGGTATTAAATTAATGTTCATATTATTATTGTAGCATAAATAAAAAGCCTTGCGGCTTTCTATTATGATAAATGTGAATATTAATTATTCAGCTTCTTC
>CAMNMM010000011.1:0-9382 GCA_946544655.1 uncultured Caryophanales bacterium
TACTATAGACAGGTACGCCAAAGGCGTCTATCTCATTAGAGAGCTGCTCTTTTAACTTATCCCATTTAAATACTTTGGCTTTAGTGCCATAGATAAATGGATGATGAGTAATAATTAAGTCTGGTTTATTCTCTTTTACCAAAGGTAAGACTTCATAATCAAAGTCTAAGCAGAGCAAAATATTATGGACTTCTTCAGGTAATTTACCTGTCATTAAACCAACGTGGTCATGATAAAACTTCGCGTAGCGTTTGGGGAAACGTTTAGAAAGTTTTAAAAGGAGTTTTCTTGTGTTCATAGATATCTCTCCAACTTATGCTTTTCCGCATTAAGAGTATCGATTCTTGCTTGTGGAAGGTTTCCACTAGCGATGATGTTATCGATTTCACTGATGCGGCTTTGGTATTTTTCTTTGAAAACCGCACTCTTTTCACGTCTTAAGATTGGTCCAAATTCTAAATCTTCATCACCAATGACTGCACTATCAGCTTTGATGAATTTAACGATTTCGTAGAAAATGCCATCTTCTTTAACAATTTGTTCATCCGCAATAGCGAAGCCCATTTGGCAAATTTCTTTTCTTGCTAAAGGGACTGCACTATGTGCATCGATGATAATTGTTTGAACGCTAATGAGCTTTTCAGGATGCGCTTTTAAGATTTTCACAATCGTTTGACCGCCCATTCCAGCAATGACTATAGTACCGACATCACGAGTGATATCTTTAATGCCATCGCTGAATAAAGGTGTGATTTTATCATTAGCATGATATCTAATCAAATTAGCGCGTAATCTTTCAAATGGGCCTTCTTTATTCTCGACCGCATAGCCCTTTTGGACTTTACCAGATTGCACTAAAGCAATCATGAGTTTACCATGATCGCTACCGATATCGGCCACCACTGAGTTTGGGACCATATCATGAATGATTTTCAAACGTTTGGATAATCTAATCATTAAAGTTTTTCCTTGTAGTCACCTAATCTTTTTGAACGAGTTGGGTGTCTGAGTTTCTTGATAGCCTTAGCTTCAATTTGACGAATTCTTTCACGAGTAACGCCAAATTCACGGCCAACTTCTTCAAGAGTTCTTGGTCTATTATCGTCTAAACCATAACGGAGTCTAATGACTCTTTCTTCTCTATCGCTTAAATCTTTAAGGATGGAATAGAGTTCTTCTTTTAAGAGTTGTCTGGTGGTGAAATCCACTGGTGATTCACTTTCCTTATCTTCGATAAAGTCACCTAAGTGGGAATCATCTTCTTCACCAATTGGAGTTTCTAAAGAGACAGGCTCCATAGCGATTCTTTGGATTTCACGGATTCTCTTCGCGCTTAATTCGCCATTCATTGCTTCTGATATTTCTTCCGCAGTTGGTTCACGACCATAATCTTGGATGAGCTGTCTTTGGATACGAGTCATCTTATTGATGGTTTCAACCATGTGGACAGGAATACGAATGGTTCTAGCTTGGTCAGCAATCGCACGTGTAATTGCTTGACGGATCCACCATGTGGCATAGGTTGAGAACTTATAACCTTTGGTGTAATCGAATTTATCAACAGCCTTCATTAAACCGAGGTTACCTTCTTGGATTAAATCCAAGAATAACATACCTCTACCAACATAGTGTTTAGCGATGTTAACGACTAAACGTAAGTTAGCGTTGATTAATGTTTGTTTGGCTTCTTCATCGCCTTCTAAAATCTTCTTGGCTAAGATTGGTTCATCTTCCGCTTTTAAAAGGTCGTATTTACCGATTTCTTTGAGATACATCTTGACTGAGTCATTGATGCGGACTTCACTACCGAGATAATCGATATCGATGTCTTCTTCCGCTTCTTCGCCATCTTCTTCGGCAAAGAAATCATCATCATCTGGTTCTTCGTCAAGATTCATCTTGCTTTCATCAAAATCTTCATCAAAGTCTTCGTCATCTTCTTCTTCATCAGAGATCACTTCGACACCATTTTCTTTGAAGAAATTGATTAAATCTGCAATTGTGTCATCATCTAAATCAAATTGATTTAAAGCATCATAAATATCACTTTGGTCAATAATGCCTGATGATTTGGCTTTCTTTAAAAGAGAGTTCTTAATATCATCAAGTGAGAGGATTTCACCATCTTCATCATAGATGCTTTTAACTTTCTTTTTCTTTTCGAGCTTTGGAGAACTTGGTGCTCCTTCGCTGACTTTTGGGCGGCCTCTCTTTTTTGGCTTATCTTCTAAGACCGCTTCATTTTTTTCTAATTTTTTTCTACCCATAAATCAATGCCCCTTTCATTGCTTTATTTAAATAAAGATTAAATGTTTTTCTTACGTAACCTCCGACGGTTGTAGTCAGAAAGAATACGCGCTTTCTCTTTAGGGTCTTTGCCCTCAAGAGATTGTTCAAGTGTGTCGTTTTCAAAGATCTTCTCTTTTTCTTGGTTGATGACTTCTTGTAAGTTCACAAGTAAGCTCTCATCACACTTGTCTGGATGGTTTCTCTCTAGATAGAGAGTGGAAATCTGATTAATCAGGAGATCCTTTTCTGGTAAGTCGCATGTTTCTAGTGAAGAAATGAGGTCCACTGGCACAAAGTCCTCATGTTCATGGGCGTACTCAATCAAGAAATTGGCGATGATGCGGTACGTCTCATCATAGAAACCACCGATATTTTGCTCATAAAAGGCCACTGCTTGCGGATTTGAGAGCATTTGGTATAAAAGTTCACGCTCCGCAAATTCGAGCCTCCTAAGTATCTTTTTCTCAGGATGATATTCATTAATGACTTGCTTAAAGTTTGTTTCCGCTGGTTTCTTGCGGGCAGTTTTAAGAATATTCCTAATAGCATCAGGTGCAAAACCGGTGATATTTGCGAGTTTATTAATATAAGTATCGAGTTCAAGCTGAGAACGGATGGCAAGTAAGACTGGAATGAATTCATTAATCAACTGTGTCTTCTGTTCAGTAGTTTGAAGTGGATTGGTGTTCATATAGTAGTTCAAGATGAAGTCCACTCTAGAGACAAGCTTATTTAAATAAGCATTGAGCGCCATCGCTCCGTCACTATTTAAGATTTCATCTGGATCTTTAGTGCTGTTTTGATTATCAACAATACGGACATTTAAACCAGCCTTAGCTAAATTATTAGCGATTTCCATTGTGGCTTTTTGACCAGGAAGGTCACCATCAAGGCAAAGCCTTATCTCAACATTAAGCGCTCTTAAGAGTCTAATGTGTTCAGCGGTTAAGGCTGTGCCCATTGTGGCTACGCATGATTCAATGCCAATGCGATATAAGGCGAACACATCCATGAAACCTTCTAAAACATAGATATAACCAGCGATACGCGCTTTTTCTTTAGCGTTGTGATAGTTATAAAGAATGTTTGATTTGTGGAACAAATAAGTTTCAGGAGAGTTCACGTATTTGGCTTCTGGCCCTGGCGCGATACGTCTAGCACTAAAGCCCACGACTTCACCATTAGTATCAAAGATTGGGAAGATAACACGACCTTGGTTACGGTCAGCATAGACGCCATTAATGTTATTAGCGACACCTGTATCTTCTATAGTCTTTAAGGAATTGCCTTTTTCTTCAAGGAAACGGCAAGTGGCTTTGCCATCTTTAAAGGCATAGCCTAACATGAACTTACTACGTAAATCAGCGTCTAGATGACGTTCATTGAAGTAGTCTAAGCCCGCTTTTCCTTCTGGTGAGTTCAAAGCATATTGATAATAAACAGTTAAATCGTGAAGGCACTTGATAAGTGGCACTCTCTTTGGATCCACGACTTTAGTTTCACGAATATCGCTTAATCTTGGATCATGATAATCACAAATTTCCGCGACTTTCTTTAAGGCTTCTCTAAAAGAGAGATGCTCATATTTACTAACAAAACCAATAGCGTTACCACTAGTACCGCACACGAAACACTTGAAGATTTGAAGTTCAGGTGAGATGTGCATGGATGGGTTAGTATCATCGTGGAATGGGCATTTAGCGAGATAATCCTTACCTTTTCTAACTACAGGCAAATACGCGGATACCACTTTTACGATATCAGCGTGTTTAAGGACGTCTTTTACTAAACTATCATCAAATGCCATATAATAAATTATACTTTCACTAATTTTCTACTAAATTTCTACTTGCTTAGAAGAAGACTTTTTCTTCCAAGTAAGCCTTTAATTGTTCGATTGGTAAACGGATTTGTTGCATGGAATCACGTTCACGGATTGTCACTGCACCATCGTTTTCAGTATCAAAGTCAATGGTAATACAGAAAGGTGTACCAATCGCATCTTGTCTTCTATAACGTTTACCGATGGAACCGGTATCATCATAGATGACGTTGAAATACTTGGCTAAGTTTTGTTCGATTTCACGTGCCTTAGCTTCAAGCTTTTTGCTTAATGGTAAGACCGCTGCTTTAAATGGCGCAACAGCTGGAGAAAGATGCATAACGATACGAGTATCGTTTTCACCAACTTGTTCCTCATCATAAGCATCACATAATGTCATTAAAACCAAACGGTCTAAGCCGACTGATGGTTCAATACAATATGGAACATATTTTTCGTTTGTTTCTGGATCTAAGTAATCAAGAGCTTCACCACTATATTTGATATGACGGTTTAAGTCATAGTCAGTTCTATCGGCGATACCCCAGATTTCACCCCAACCGAATGGGAATAAGTATTCAATATCAGTTGTGGCTTTACTATAGAAGGCTAATTCTTCTGGTTCATGGTCTCTATAGCGGAGATTCTCTTTCTTGATTCCTAAGGAATCAACGAAGTTTAAGCAATATTGCTTCCAGTAATCAAACCACTTGAGGTCATCACCTGGTTTACAGAAGAATTCCATTTCCATTTGGTCAAATTCACGTGTACGGAAGGTCATTTGTCCTGGTGTGATTTCATTTCTAAATGCACGACCAACATTACAAATACCCATTGGTAATTTACGACGTGTCGCTCTTAAGACATTCTTAAAGTTAACAAACATGCCTTGAGCGGTTTCTGGTCTTAAATAGACGGTGGATTTGCTATCTTCAGTGACACCAACATGTGTCTTAAACATCATGTTAAATTGACGAATATCGGTGAAGTTTTCACTACCACAGTTAGGACATTTAACGTGATTATTTCTAATAAAATCCATCATTTGGTCATTGGTCATACCGTTGACATCAGCTTCTGGGAACTCACTTTCAATGAGTTGGTCCGCTCTGAAACGTTGCTTACAGTGTTTGCAATCAATGAGGGGATCATTGAATGTTGAAACGTGACCGGTTGCTTCCCAAACTTTTGGGTTCATTAAAATCGCGGCGTCAATGCCCACGTTTGTGGTGCTTTCTTGAACAAACTTCTTCCACCACATCTTACGGATGTTTTGTTTAATTTCGCTACCAATTGGGCCGTAGTCCCAAGTGTTGCTTAAACCACCATAAATCTCTGAGCCTTGAAAATAAAAACCAGAGACAATGAAATGATTACATAGTTTATCGAATTCAAATTTACTCATTTATGTATACCCCTCTAAATAATTCGCACGGGGAAAAGAATACATTTTTAGGGAATTGTTGTCAACCTATTATGAGTGTTATTATCTCTTATTTGCTATCTATTAGCAAGCGCATATTCTTGAAGTGATAGCCGAAAGCTTCTTCAATATAATGCGTGAATTTATCGAATAAAAGTAAGAGATCTTCAGTTTTATAATCACTACTTTTTAAGTGAAAATCAGGACAATTTACAATTTTTCTTAAAAGAATCATTTGTTCTTTAGACATATCTCTTTCCATCTCTGGTTGATAGCAATCTTCACAGATAAAGCCACCATCATTAAAGGAGAATGTCACGATGTTATTTGTTCTACCACAAAGAACGCAACGATTAACTTCTAGTTGGAAGCCACCGATTCTCACAGCGTGGGCCATAAACTGTAACAATGTCATGAGCCAATCATTAGTGGTCTTAAGGTTTTCCACCGCTTTTTCTAGATATGGAAACATAGTTTGCTTTTCTTCTTCGGGGAAAAGATTAAGCATCATCTCATCGATTGTCATTAAGCTTGCTAAGTATTTAGCGTCCATATCAACCTTTAAAGGTGAGAACAATGGTTTTGAGCTTTTTAAGATAGGATGAGTGAAGTTTCCATCCATTAATTCAATATCAGCAACAGTTAAAACATTGTTTAAAGCAGCGTTTTTGCTTTTAGGATCTTTGATACCTCTAGCAAGGAAGGTCAAAGATTCATTTTCTGAGATAGCGTTCACTATCCCATCTTTTTCTTTATATGGGGTTATTGAAAGAACGATTATTTTCATTATTTTTCGTACTTATATCCGTATTCCTTCAAAGAAGAAGGTGATTCTCTCCAGCCTTCATCCACTTTGACTTGAAGTTCTAAGAAGACATGCTGATTAAGTAATTTTTCAATACTCATTCTCGCTTTAGTGCCAATCTCTTTAATGCGGCTACCATTTTTACCAATAACAATGCCTTTTTGGCTATCTTTTTCAACAATAATGGAAGCAAATATTTGCATAGGTTTCTTTTCCCATTCAATATGGTCCATATAAATTGCCACAGAATGTGGAACTTCTTCTCTAAGAGTCTTTAAGACCTTTTCACGGATGATTTCTTTGATTTGAAAGATTTCATCTTTATCGGTAATCATTTCTGGAGGATAGTAAGCTGGTCCTTCGGGAAGCATATTTCTGACTGTTTTAATTACTTCATCAATATTGAAGCCTTCTTTAGCGACAGCATCGATAAATGTGGCTTTTTCAAAATAAGCGCGATAGATCTTCTTAAGTTCTTCGGTCTTATCTAATCTAGCTAAATCAATCTTATTGAAGACAATAATTAATGGAACATTATGGATGTCTAAATGGTCGATAACGAAAGTATCGCCAGTGCCGAATGGTTTAGAAGCATCCACCACTAAGATGGCCACATCAACGTCATGCGCGGCGCTATAGGCCATATTGTTCATCTCTTTACCAAGTTGTTGCATTGGCTTATGGATACCAGGAGTATCTAAAAAGACGATTTGTGTTTCTGCATCGTTATAAATGCCGATGATATTGTTTCTTGTGGTTTGTGATTTATCGGTGACAATTGAGACATGATGGTTTATCAAACCATTCAAAAGCGTAGATTTACCAACGTTTGGTCTACCTAAAATAGCAACAAATCCGGATTTCATTATTTCAAATCATCTCCTGAAAACGCTAATGGAAGAAGTTCATCAATGTTAGTTTTATAACTATCACCTTTAAGGTTTGTGAGTAAAATCTCACCATCTCTTGGGAATAATTCGCTAATCACTTGCCTACATGCACCACATGGTGAGCATGGAGCGTCTGTGTCCGCAGCGATGGCTAAAGCCACAAAGTCAGCTTTCTTATAGCCATTCATCATCGCATTGTATAAGGCATTTCTTTCAGCGCACATACATAAAGGATAGGAAGAGTTTTCAACATTAGCCCCTAAGAAGACTTTACCATCTTTACAGAGTAAAGCGGCGCCTACTTTAAAGTTGGAATATGGGCTATAGGATAATTGTCTGGCCTCCACGGCTTGTTGCATTAATTCTTCATCTCTCATAAGGTTACCTCACGCTAAGATTTCTTCTTGTAAAGAAAACATTATTTTTTCATCATCTTCTGTCATATGGTCATAGCCAAGAAGATGTAATAATCCATGAACGAATAGGAACTTAAGTTCACGGTCTAGACTATGGCCATATGCAGTAGCTTGTTCTCTGGCTTTATCGAATGAGATATAAATCTCACCGAGGACGACCATTTGTTTAGAGTGAAAGATCTTATCTTTATTTTCATCTCCATCTAAGAAAGCAAAGGAGATGACATCTGTTGGACGGTCAATTTTACGATATTCTCTATTGATGTTATGAATAAATTCATTGTCCACGAACGTGACACTGATATAGGGATCAAACTCTAGACCGAGATGGTTAAGAGCCTTCACCACTAATGATTCATAGACTTCTTGATAATCGTTTAATGATTCGTCGAAAGAGTTAAAATCGAGTTCCATGATGAAATCATAACATTAATTATTTATGTTTTCTATCAATTTCATCTTGATGAACGATATTATTCACTCTCGCTTTACAAAGTAAGTTCTCTTCTAAACGCTGATCATAGCCAAATAACGGCGTTAAGGATTGATAGAGCAAGATAGATAAGCACGTATAGAAAATGATGTTAGGGATAGAGAATGACTTTTCAGCAACACATAGAGCGAGACTAGCGATAAGCAAGAAAAGTGCCACTACTCCTTTTTTAGCAAATTCCATGTAGGCAAAGCGATAAGCCTTAACCTCCATAGTTTTAACCTTCATTTCGACACCATCAACATCACTTGTGCCTCTGAGTTCACATTCCTCCTCATAGATTTCTTTCCCGAGACTGTTTTTATAAGGGGAGAAAAAGAAGACATCGAGATAAGCGGCTAATAAGGAAGCGAAGATCAAAATGAGATAATCAAGCGAGTTGATAATCGAAATGGTAATGATGAGAATAACGATGAGCAAAGAGAAGAGAAGATTTAGGCCACTACTTAAAGAACACTTCTTGTATTCTTGTCCGCGCTTATAGAATTCGAAATAATCATGACTGCGTACGTAAGGCAAGAAACGTCTTAGATATTTATCGAAGCGCTGCATTCTTTTAAGCAAACTAAACCTTAATAAGATTTCACTTGCGATACCTAAACCGGCAAACACTAGGGGTAGAACAATGTTGCCATCGGGTTTGATAAAGAATGTAGCGACAGCGATAAATACTGCGGTAAGGACTTGTAAGATTGATGAAACCAGTGTGCCTTTTGGGTCCTTTGAGTCAATGACGTTATAGGGGTATGGATGCTTTTGAAAGCCATTGACTGCTAAAAGGGTGCCATCCCAATTTTTAATAAGCATATCAATCTTTTGCCACTTGATGCCTGTAGCAGGGTCATGCACTTTGACTTTATTACCTTTTCTTTGACTCACTAAAACGGCGTGTGTCGTTTCGTTTGGTCCAACGACGGTTAAAATCACAGGAAACTTATCAAAGTGCCTTAAATCGTCTTTATCATCTATTTTTGCGCCAAATAAGGTGACGTCATAGCGCTCAGCAATCAAAACTAAGTCTTGATAGTTGTATTGCCCATGCTCCTCTTCCTCGCTCAGATAGAGATACCTTTCATCTTTTTGCACTATGGCGAGCAGCATTTTTAGACATGCCACACCACAGCTTGAATTACTTAATTGTGGAATATAGTACATTTAACACCTCCTATAGATGAAATAGGGGCGTTTTTTCAAATTTGTCCAAAAAAAGTGCAAAAAATTTTTAGGAAAAGAAAAAACCGGAT
>CAMNMM010000012.1:0-9286 GCA_946544655.1 uncultured Caryophanales bacterium
GCTTGTTTTAGGGCCTCATCAGTTTTCAACCCTTTTTCCACATTGGATATACCTGACATAACAGTTGTGTGATCTTTACCACCTAATAAGCTACCAATTTGTTTCAATGAAATCTCTGTTAACATATATCTCATAAGATACATACATATATGTCTAGCGAGAACTAATTGACTGGTTCTTGTTTTTCCGGTGATTTGTGATGGTTCTAATTTATAGTAATCCGCAACGGTGTTGATAATTTTTTGTCCATTTAGTTGTGTGGATACTTGTTTACCACCAAGGATATCTTCTGCGGCTTCAATAGCAATATCCATTGTGATGTAATTTTCACCGAGGAATTCCGCTTTTAATGTTAACCTATTTAATGCACCTTCCAAGTCTCTAATACTCTTGGAGAATTTCTCTGCATAAAGGATAAGAACACTCGGGTCGAAGTTGTTGACGTTCATCCCTCTTTCTTGAATCTTTTTCTTCAAGATTTCTACACATGATTCTTGATCGGGTTCATTAATCTTGATAACTAAACCTTGAGAGAATCTAGTAATCAATCTATCTTGAATCTTTTCTAACTCATTTGGTTGACGATCAGAGCTAACGACAACTTGCTTCTTGTGAGCAATCATCCAATTGTAAATAGTGAATAAAAAGTCTTGAGATTTCTCGCGACTTGCAAGGTTTTGCACATCATCTATCATTAAAACATCGATTCCTTTTAAATAAGTTGCGAGGTCATCTGCGTCTTTTTCTCCAGTGACAAAACCGATATATTCTTCTACGAAAGCTTGCGCACTAATTAGTAAAACTTTTGTTGTTGGATTTTTCTCTTTGATATAGTTTCCAACAGCGTGCATTAAGTGAGTTTTTCCTAAGCCTGAATGGGAATATAAGAAGAAAGGATTGAATCTGATTCCGGGGTTTTCTGCCACTACTTTTGCTGCGTGATAAACCTCTTTGTTGAATTGACCTACAACATAACTATCAAATGTTAGTGAAGGATCGAGGAATGAATCACTGAAAAATGGTGTTTCTTTATTCTGTTGTGGAGCGAATCCTTTTGATTCTTTTCTTTCTGATTTGCCGATTTCTTTACTTGAGACGAACTCAACTTCGTATGTATCTTCAGTAATATCGTTAACAATATCAGTTACCATTTGAATGTATTTGGTGTTCAAAACAGCACGAGCAAGATCTTTTTCGACGATAACTTGAATCCTGTTACCGTAAATTTCATTGATATATGTTCCAGCAAAAAAGGAGTCGAATGTTTGTCTATCTCCTAATTTTTGCTCCACTCTTTTAAGGGTGAGATCCCAAAGCCTTGCTATTTCTGATATTGAACTAACCATATAAATATGTTTCCTGTCTATTGCTGTGATTAATTATAGAATAATCCACCGCTTTTTTTAATTGAAAAAACAAGTTTTTAAGTTATCCACATCAGTTCTTTATCCTATCTTTATTAGATAGCACTTTTTCCACAACTTTCTTTTTGTGGGGAAATGTGGAAAACCTTTTTCTTTGGTGGATAAAATGTTGATTTGTTTTTCTGATGTAGAACCAAAAAACCACTTATTATAACAAGTTATATAAAAGCATAAACTACATCTCGTTTTGTGGTTTAAGTGAAAATGTGGATAACTCTTATTCGCTTTTATTTTTTATATGTATGCACTCACGCGTTATTGACATTTATCTATAAATGCCCATATAATTTTTAACGCTATGTTTAAGGAGGTACACTTAAGATGAAACGTACATATCAACCAAGTAAAATCAAACATCAACGTAAGGCCGGTTTCCGCGCCAGAATGAAAAGTGATAAGGGTCGTAATGTGTTAGCTCGCCGCAGAGCTAAAGGTCGTAAAGTCCTTACTGCCTAATTAGGAGAATTGATGAAAACCCTTAATCGAATTAAAAAGAGCGAAGATTTCGCTACTACAATTCATAAAGGTAATTCATTCCGCTTACCAAGTTTTATTGTTCACATTAAAAAGAACGAACTATCTTACGTTAGAGTAGGTATTTCCGCTTCTAAGAAACTTGGTCATGCAGTACTACGCAACCGCGTAAAGCGTCAGGTGAGAGCGATGTGCGACGATTTAATTAAATATGATGCACACTCACTTGATATCGTCATTATTGTCAGGAAAGATTTTTTAGATAAGACATTTAATGACAACAAATCACAATTATGTGATTTATTTACAAAACAGGTAGGGTTATAAAATGAAAAAAAGTACAAAAATAGGATTAGGTTTAACCACACTCCTTTTGGGGGCTATGGTTTTAACTGGCTGTACTAACTCATTCTGTTCTTCAAAAGATAAAGCCCATATCTTATACGCTATCGATCACGGTGTTTGCGAATACTTTGCTACTGAAGATGAGGCTAAAAGCCACAACGCGCAAGGTGAAATTGGTAAATTAGATGCCGATATCACCACAAACGAAGTTTGGTACAATGCTTCTCTCGATAATAGTAAAGGTTTAAGCAAAATTCATGATGCTGCTTTAAATAAACAATTTTTAGCCGCACCATCACTTGCTTATTACATTGAACTAGATAACGTCGTGTTAAAACACGCTATTGAAGCTGCTAACATAACTGATAAAAACCTAACAGCTGACGATATAAGTTATATGAAAAAAGAAGGGGACAAATATGTTCTCAACAAAGAAAGTGTTCTTGGTAAATTCGGATATTTGAAATATTACGGAAATAACGAAAAAGATAGCAAGAAGTTATGGGAAAACTGGGATGCATACACTAACGAAGTCAGACTTTCTGAAAAAGTTGCGATTGATGAATGCCCCACTACCGACTACATTACTTTCTATCAAAATCAAATGAAGAACAATATTGCTGGATATCGTTCTTGCTTAGCTATTTCTAATGGTTACTATGGTAACTATGGTGATGGCGTTCAAGTTGAGATTGAAGCAAAAGACTGGGGTTACGCCTGGCAAAGAGTGGGTTTCCTCTCTGGTTTGTTGGTTTATCCAATTGGCTGGTTAACAGATACAATCGCTGTTGGCTTTGCTAAGGGTGGTATGGCTCAAGGTTGGGCATCATTATTAGCTATTTTGTTCGTCACTATTATTGTGAGAACTTTAATGCTTGCAGCAACCTTTAAACAAACCACTTCTTCCAACAAAATGCAGGAATTACAGCCGGAAATTGCAAAGATTCAGGCCAAATATCCTAACTCAAATACCAACAATTACGAGAAACAACGTTTAGCGGCAGAAACCCAAGCATTATATAAGAAACACAAGATTAATCCATTCACATCCATCTTAGTGATGATTGTGCAATTCCCTGTGTTTATCTGTGTTTGGGGTGCTATGCAAGGCAGCGCTATCTTGTCTACAGGTCGTGTCTTAGGACTCAACTTATCACAATCTATTAGTTCTGTTCTTACCACTTGGTCTAACTGGAAAGATCCAGCATCAGGTGTTTGGACTGCTTTAGTCTTGTTCTTATTAATGGCTGGTGCACAAACAGTCGCTATGTTATTACCACAATGGATAGCTAAAGCTAAAAAGAAAAAGATTGCTAAACTCGGACGCAATCCTGCTCAAAAAGAATCTGATAACAAGATGAAATGGTTCACATATATTATGCTCGCCATGATTATCTTTATGGGATTCTCCCTTGTGTCTGCCTTAGGTGTTTATTGGTTAGTGGGTGCTTTGTTCTCTATTGCACAAACACTTATTACGCACGCGATTATGAATCGCAAAGGCAGCAAAAAACAATAAAGGAGACTAAATATGAAATCATATACTGGAAAAACAGTGGAAGATGCATTAAATGCCGCCAGTGAAGAATTGGGTACTCCTGTTGAAGAATTAGTTTATATCGTTACTGATAAAACAAAAGGTATTTTCAATAAGAAAATAGTTGTTGAAATTTCCGAACTTTCCGACATTATTAAATATGCGGAAGACTATGTCTTAACAGTAACTGATAACCTTGGAATTGAAAGCACAGTTAATACTAAACTCGATGACGATATTATCCGTATCACTATCGATTCTACCCACAACCCAATTTTAATTGGAAAGAATGGTAAAACACTCCAAGCGTTAAATGAATTAACCAAATTAGCAGTCAGCAACCATTTCCATAAGAGATTTAGAGTTTTATTAGATGTCAATGGTTACAAAGATAATAAATATTATAATCTCGGTAAAATGGCTCGTAGATTTGCTCATCAAGTCCAAAAGACAAAAACCACTTATACATTTGATCCAATGCCAGCAGATGAAAGAAGAATCATTCATAATGCTTGTTCAGGCATGGAGCACATCCGCACCGAATCTTCTGGTGAAGGAACACAACGTCAAGTACACATTATTTACGTTGATTAATTAAATTAGCACCCTTAGGGTGCTTTTTTGGAAAGGTATTTATGTTTGAAACAATTGTCGCGTTAGCAACTCCCCCAATGAAATCCGCATTAGCCATCATTAGAGTGTCTGGTGATGATTGCTTTCAAATAATCTCTAAATGCTTTTCCAAAGACATTACAAACATTAAAGAAAGAACCCTTTTGGTAGGGAAAATTCAAAACCATAAAACTGGTCAAATTATCGATGAAGTCGTCATGGCTATCTATAAAGGACCAAAGAGTTTTACCGGTGAAGATTTAGTGGAAATTATTTGCCATGGTTCTTCTTTAATCAGTCAACAAATTATCGATCTTCTATTAGAAAATGGTGCTAGATTAGCGACAAACGGTGAATATTCTTCTCGCGCTTATATCCATCAAAAGATCGATTTAGTGCAAGCAGAAGCAATTAATGACATTGTCAACGCCACTACCAAAGAAAGTAAAGATATCGCAATGTTCTCTCTTTCTGGTAAAACAAGTGATTTATTGCAACCTGTTAAAACCAAATTAGCGGATATTATTTCTTTAATTGAAGTCAACATCGATTATCCCGAATATGAGGATATAGAGCAGGCAAATAAGCAACAAGTCATCACATATTGTGATGAAACTATTGATATGATCAACAAACTCATCGATGATGGTGAAAAAGCCAAAATTATTAAAGATGGTATTAAAGTTGCGGTTGTTGGAAGACCAAACGTTGGTAAATCATCTCTTTTAAATGCTTTAGTGGGTGAAGAAAAAGCTATCGTTACTGATATAGCAGGAACCACTAGAGATATCGTGGAAGGTGAAGTAAATCTCAACGGCATTGTTTTACATTTATTAGACACTGCAGGTATTAGAGAAGTTGATGATGTGGTGGAATCAATAGGCGTAGAAAGAGCGAAAAAATCTATTAACGATGCAGAACTCGTAATAGTGGTCTTAGATGCCGGAGAACCGCTAAAAGATGAGGATAAAGAAATATTGAACATCACCGAAGAACTCAATCGTATTATTGTTTACAATAAATCAGACAAGATTTCTAAAATTGATGATGGAAAAATCTATATTTCTGCTTTAAGCAACGATATCGAACCTTTAGTGAAAGAAATATATAAAATTATCGGTTTAGATGATCAATCTTTTAAACGTCCAGCGCTTAGTAATGTGAGACAAATCGGTTTATTAAAACAAGCAAGAATGTCTTTAGAAAAAGCCAAGGAAGATTGCTTAAATGATTTAACGGTTGATTTAGTTTCTATCAATTTGATGGATGCTTATTATGCGATTCTTGATATTTTAGGAGAGAGAAATAAGAGTGATTTGAGTAAAGAAATCTTCTCTCGTTTCTGTGTGGGAAAATGATTTTTGATACACATTGTCATTTAAATTCCGAAGAACTCTATAACAATATCGACGAAGTTATCGCATCCGCAAAAGTGGTGGGTGTCGATAAATTTTTAGTAGTGGGATGGGATATCAAAAGTTCTTACCTCGCTATCGAACTAGCAAATAAATATCCAGAAATATACGCTGCTATCGGAGTGCATCCCACGGATATCGATGGAGTTACTGATGAAGACTTTGATAAATTAATGACACATGTCAATGATCCAAAAGTTGTGGCTATCGGAGAAATCGGCCTTGATTATCATTGGGTAAAAGATCCTGAGCAAAGAGAAAAACAAAAACAATGGTTTATTAAGCAAATAAACGCTGCAAATCTCTATAAAAAGCCTATTTCTATTCATAATCGTGAGGCATTTGGAGATTGTTTAGCTATATTAAAAGAACACAAGCCTTTATATGGTGGAGTGATGCATTGTTACTCTGGAAGTGTGGAATTATTGAAAGATGTTTTAGACCTTGGATTATATATTGGTCTTGATGGTCCATTAACCTTCACAAATGCTAAAACACCTAAGGAAGTATGTGAGGTTGTTCCCCTTGATAGATTGGTAGTGGAAACCGATTCCCCATATTTAGCGCCACACCCTTTAAGAGGCACGGTTAATGAACCGAAAAATATAGCGCTCGTTATCGACGAAATAGCAAGATTAAAAGAAGAATCTAAGAAGCATATTATCGATGTGTTATATAAGAATTCTTGTCGTCTATTTGGTATTGAAGAATGATGTATTATTTTGATGGAATTATTGTTGTGGAAGGTAAGAGTGATGTCGCTTATTTATCTTCATTCATCGATGCTTTATATATAACCACAAATGGTTATGAAATACCTGATGAAGAGATTGATTTCCTCAAACATTATTCCAAACAAAAGAAAGTCATTGTGTTAACTGATCCAGATGACGCTGGTGAATGTATTAGAAACAAATTATCAAAATTTGAATTCGCTCATATTGACATAAAGGTTAACTTTGCTAAATGCGATAAAAATGGAAAGCATGGTATTGCTGAATGCGATAAAAACGAATTATTAAATGTTCTTAAAGAACATTTGTCAACTAAAGAAACCACTAAAGGTCAATTGACTTGTAGTGATTTATATAGATACGGAATTGTTGATAATGAATCTAGAAATAGTTTATGTAAAAAGCTTCATTTAGGAATTTGTAATAATAAACAACTATTAAAAAGATTGAACTATTTGAACATTAAATTAGACTGAGGTAAAAAATGGAAATTAACCGAAAGAACGTCATGGAGATTATTGAAAAGTCAGGCCTTAAACCAGATAAGGATTATGGCCAAAACTTTTTGCTGGAACCAGATGTTTGCAAGAAAATTGTTGATCTATTAGAAATTAGTAGTGAAGACACTGTTTTAGAAATTGGTCCTGGTATTGGTTCTTTAACTCATTTTTTATCCGTTAGTGATGCTAAAGAAATCACATTAGTGGATATCGATAAAAGAATGATTGATTTCCTGAAAATCTTATATACAAAAGACAATATTCAATTGGTCTTAAATGATATACGAAAAGTTGATGTTTCTAACTATACAAAGATAATCGGTAATCTACCCTACAATATTACAACAGAAACAATTGTTTATCTTTTAGAAAAATGTCAAAAAGCAAGAAGAATGGTATTGATGTGCCAAGCGGAAGCCTTCCCAAGATTTTATGATTTATCTGGTAAGGAATATGGACCGGCATCAATACTTGTTCACTTATTAGGAGTATCGAAACGCAATTTCGTGGTAAAACCCGGTTGTTTTCATCCAGTTCCCAAATGTTCATCTCTAGTTTTTACGATAGATTTAGAAAAAAACGTTAATAAATCATTTGTTTTAGAAGTTTATAAATTTGCGAAGAGATTGTTCTTAAATAGACGCAAAACAATATATAACAATTTAAGTACTTGTTTAGGTAATAAAGAAGTTGCACAGAAGATTTTGGAAGCCTTAAATATTCCTATGAATAAGAGGCCAGAAGAAATATTGCCTCAACAATACGTAGGAATATATAATCTATCAAAAGATTATTTGATTGATATTCATTGATTTTATCAATATAATGAGGTCCCTATGAAAAACCTAGTTATTAAAAGTTACGCAAAAATAAATCTTTGCCTTAATGTCGTGGGCAAAAGAGAAGATGGATACCATAATCTCGATATGGTTATGCTTCCTTTAGAATTGCATGATTCCGTTTTGTTCACAGAACTAAAAAGTGCTCCTGATCACTATGTGACAATAGATGATTTTTCATTGGGTTTGTTTAAATACAATACCGCAACTACCGCTATTAATTTGTTACAAGAGAAATATGGATTTACTAATAGATTTAGAGTGTCTATTCACAAAGTTATTCCTATGCAAGCGGGACTTGGTGGTGGCTCTTCAAATGCCGCAACAGTGATTAATGCTGTTGATAAATATCTAAACCTTAATATGAGCGAGCAAGAGAAAATAGATATCGCTGTGCAAGTTGGCGCAGACGTTCCTTTCTTTATTTCTTCTAAACCCGCTAGATGCCGTGGTGTTGGTGAAAAGATTGATTTTATCAATCTTAAAAACGATTATTATGTTTTAATAGTAAAACCTGTGGTGGGTTGTTCTACAGAAAAAGTATTCAAATTATCCGATACTATGGATTTAAAGATTGGTAATGTTGAAGATGTGATAAAAGCACTTGAAGAAGGCGATGATGTTAAATTAGCACAATCAATTTGTAATTCTTTAGAACCTGCCGCTATATCTTTAGTGCCAGAAATCCAAGTCATTATTGATAAATTAAAGATGCACGGTCTTAATATTGTGCAAATGAGTGGATCTGGTTCCGCAGTATTTGCAATGAGTACAGATAAAAAACTCATTAAGAACGTGGCGAAAGAATTAGAAAAAGAATACTTAGTTGAACTTACAAAAGTACTTAAATAGGAGGCTTTTATGAAAAGATACGCAATTATTTTAGCGGCCGGAAAAGGCACAAGGATGCATTCTATTGATCCCAACCATTCAAAGGTCTCTTATCCAATTCTTGGTAAACCAATAATTAACTATGTTTTAGATGCTTTAAAACCATTAAATTTTGATAGAAAAGTAGTGGTGGTGGGCTTCGGCGGTGATGTTACCTCTCGATTAGTGGGTAATGAAGCAGAAGTTGTTTGGCAGAAGAATATTCTTGGCACTGGTCATGCAGTGCAACAAGCCGCACCTTTATTAAAAGATTTAGATGGTGAAACATTAATTATTTATGGTGATACACCTCTTGTGTCCACCGAAACAATCCAATCTATTCTTCATATCCACGAAAAAGAAAATAATGATTTAACAGTTGTCTCTGCGGTTTTATCAAATCCTCAAGGATATGGAAGATTATTAAGAGAAGAAAAAAGCTATAAATTATTAGCGATTCGTGAAGAAACAGATTGTTCAAAATACGAACTAGATGTTAATGAAGCAAATACTGGTATTTGTGTATTTAATAACAA